>NZ_JBYTEP010000031.1:0-49152 GCF_058792015.1 Cellulomonas sp. EB106-03-03-XG116 | reverse complement strand
CGCGGCAGCGTCGCGCTGCACGTCGACGGGCGAGACCGTCACCGTCGGGAACGCCGCGAGCTGGGCGCCCCGGAGGCTGACGGCGGCGCGGGCGGGGCCGTCTCCGCCAGCGCCCGCACCTCCGCCGAGCCGCGCGCGGTCCGGGCCAGCACCCGCACCAGGCTCCGCGCGGTCCGCGGCGCGACCACCCGCACCGGTGGCGCGTCGACCACCCGCTTCTCCGCGGGCGTGAACAGCGCGTCCACCCACAGGTCGTCCGCGACGAGGTCCGGGAACCGCCCGAGCCGCGCGTGGCCCGCGGCGGACAGGCCGTACACCCCCGCGCCCCACAGCGCGTCCCGCGGTGCCGCGAGCCGGGCCCGGGCGCGGTGGAACGCGCGCACCGCCGCGGACGCGCCGGCGAGGTCCACCGCGGCCGGGGGACGGGCGGCCAGCCACGGTCCGGCGGCGAGCGCGCGCAGCGTGGCGGCGACGGCGGCGGGGGTCGCCGTGACGTCCGCGTCGAGGTAGACCCGGGGGAAGCCCCGGGCGGCGCGGTCGCCGGCGTCCAGCGCGCGCGGCTTGGAGCCCTCGGCCAGCTCGAGCACCCGCACGCCGGGGAACCGCCGCGCCACGGCGGCGGTGCCGTCGGTGCAGCCGTTGCACACCACGACGACGTCGACCCCGGTGGCGCGGGCCCACGGCGCGAGACCGGCGAGCGTGCGGCCGATGACCGCCGCCTCGTCGTGCGCGGGGACGACGACGGTCCCGGTGACGCGCGCGGGGGCGGCCACCGCGGGGGCGGCGGGGGCCGCGGGCCGGCCGCCGTCCGCCTGGACCAGGCCGGTCGGCCGCCCGCGCGGCAGCGCCCGCCGCGCCGCCGGGAGCAGCAGGGCCCGCACCGCCGACCGGTGCCCGGGGTCCCAGGTGCGCGCGAGCGACGTCACCGCGGTCACGGCGAGCGTGGCCCCGGCCACCGGCGCGGCCCGGTGCTTGCGCGCGTACCGGACGCGGTTCACCTGGAGCAGCGCGGTCAGCTCCGGTCCCCGTCCCGACCCGCCCGCGGCGTGCCGCACCCGCGCCGCGGGCTCGAACCACACCTCCCAGCCGGCCTCGCGCGCGCGGCGGCAGTAGTCGGTCTCCTCGGAGTACAGGAAGAACCGCTCGTCCCACGGGCCCACCGACCGCGCGGTCTCGGCGCGCACCAGCACCGCGGCGCCGGTGCCCCAGTCGACGGGGTGCGCCCAGGCGTAGGCGGTGGGGTCGCGCACCGTCTCGGACAGCCACCCGGGCCGGTCGCCGAGGAAGCGGCCCAGCACCGCGTCGCCGAGCGACCGGGTCACCGACGGCTCGCGGCGCAGCGACGGCTGGACCGCGCCGGACCGGTCGAGCAGCATCGGCAGCACCACGCCCGCCCGAGGCCGCTGCAGCCGCGCGAGGAGGGCGGGCACGGCACCCGGCTCGAGCACCAGGTCCGCGTTCAGCACGAGGACCGCCGGGACGTCGCCGAGCGCCGCGGCACCCACGTTGATGCCGCCCGCGTAGCCGACGTTGCCGTGGCCGGTCAGGGTGCGGACGTCGGGGTGGGCGCGGGCGCGACGCACCGTGCCGTCGGAGGACCCGTTGTCGACGACGACCACGCGCATCCGCGTGCCGGCCGCCTCGAGGCGCAGGCTCGCGAGCAGCCGGTCGAGGTGCGCCTCGTTGTCGTACGTCACCACGACGACCCCGAGGTCCGCGGGCGCGCGGGCGGCCGCGAACGCCGCCCCGGCCGTCGCGGGACGCACCGCCTGCGTCGTCACGGCCGCCCCGCCGGCTCGGGCGCCCCGGGCACCAGCACGAAGCTCCGCCGGGCCAGGACGTCGTACGCGGGCGGCCCGTCGACGAGGTACCGCCGCGCGAGCCGCCGGGGCTCGTGCGCGAGCCGCCACGCCCACTCCCAGCCGTGGTCGCGGACCGCCTCCGGCGCGCGCCGGGCGGCGCCCGCGAGGAAGTCGACCACCGCGCCGAACGCGAGCAGGACGGCGGCGCCGGTCAGCGGCCCGTAGCGCGCGATCCAGCGCTCCTGGCGCGGCTTGCCCAGCCCCACGACCACGACGTCGGCGCCGGCGTGCCGCACGAGGCCGGCCCAGGCCCGGCACGCCGCGGCGTCGTCGAGGTCCCGCCGCGGGGGCGCCCACAGCCCCGCCACCGCCAGCCGCGGCCGCTCCGCCGCCAGGCGCTCCGCCAGGACGTCGAGCACCTCCGGGCGGCCGCCGAGGAAGCCCACGCGCAGCCCGACGGCGGCCGCGCGGTCCAGGACCGGGGCGATCAGGTCGCTCCCGGCGAGCCGGGGCCAGGCGTGCCCGGTGAGGTGCTCGGCGCGGCGGACCAGCGGCGCCCCGTCCAGGAGGTTGAGCCAGCGGACCGGCGGCAGCCCGTCCAGCGGGTCGGGGGCGGGCGGCCCCGCCGGGTACGGGTCCCCGGCGTCCGGGTGCGCCCAGGCGAACGGCACCAGCGACGACGGCCCGTGGTAGCCGAAGTGGTGGATGTGGTCGAGGTTCGCGCTCATCACCCCGAGGGGCCAGCCCGCCCCGCGGGTCGCGTGCCCCACCACGGTGTCGACCGCGCCGACCGTCTCCAGCAGGTCGACCGGCGTCCCGCCCAGCAGCACCCGGGGCCAGGGGGCCGGGGTGCGGGAGGATGCGGCGTGCTGCGCCCCCGTGCTCGCCATCGCGGTCACGTCCTTCGGTCGCGCCCGGCGCGCGCCCGGTCCGGCCTCCCGGGCGGCCGCCGCGGTGGGGCCCGGGAGCCGGGCGGCAGGGCGGACGACGGCACCGGGACCCGTGGCCTGAGTCCGCGGTAGGGACATTTAGGACAATTCGGACAGGGCGACCCTAGGGCGCGCTGCCGCCACGGGACAAGACTCCACGCGCCCCGGGGGTGGGCGAAAAGGTGGCGGTGGGTGTCGGTGGCGGTGGCTACCCTGTCGGAGCCGATCGCGGACGGACCCCCCGCCGCCCCGTGGTCGCGGACCTCGTCGCCCGCCGACCCCAGGAGAACACGTGCTCGCCCGTCTGCTGATGCGCTACCTGCGCCCCTACCGCTGGCTGCTGCTCGGCGTGCTGGTCTTCCAGCTCTGCTCGGCCCTCGCCATGCTCTACCTGCCCAACCTGAACGCCCGCATCATCGACGAGGGCGTCGCCCAGGGGGACACCGGGTTCATCTGGCGCACCGGCGGGTCCATGCTCGTGGTGTCCCTCGGCCAGATCGTCGCCGCGGTCGTCGCCACCTACTTCGCCGCGCGCGCCGCGATGCAGGTCGGGCGGGATCTGCGCGACGACGTGTACGGGCGGGTGAGCGGCTACTCGGAGCGGGAGATCTCCCGGTTCGGCGCCGGCTCGCTCATCACCCGCAACACCAACGACGTCCAGCAGGTCCAGATGCTCGCGATGATGGGCTCGACCATGCTGGTCAGCGCCCCGATGCTCGCGATCGGCGGCATCGTCATGGCGCTGCGGCAGGACGTCGGGCTGTCCTGGCTGATCGCCGTCTCGGTGCCGGTGCTGCTGCTCGTCGCGGGCGTGATCATCAGCCGGATGGTGCCGCTGTTCCGCTCGTTCCAGACCAAGCTCGACGCGGTGAACCGGATCATGCGCGAGCAGCTCACCGGCGTGCGCGTCGTGCGGGCGTTCGTCCGGGAGGACATCGAGAGCGAGCGGTTCCGGGGCGCCAACACCGACATCATGGTCGTCGGCCGCAAGATCGGCTCGCTGTTCGTGGTGCTGTTCCCGCTCGCGATGCTCGTGCTCAACGTGACCGTCGTCGGCGTGATCTGGTTCGGCGGCATCGAGGTCGACAACGGCAACGTCCAGGTCGGCACGCTGTTCGCGTTCATGCAGTACATCGGCCAGATCCTCATGGGCGTGCTCATGGCCACCTTCATGACGGTGATGATCCCGCGCGCCGCCGTGTCGGCCGAGCGGATCACCGAGGTGCTGACCAGCGAGTCCACGCTGGCCGAGCCCGCGGAGCCGGTGCGCGGCACGCCGCGGCCGGGCGAGGTCGCGTTCGACGACGTGACCTTCGCGTACCCCGAGGCCGAGCACCCCGTGCTCTCGGGCGTCTCGTTCACCGCCCGGCAGGGCCAGACCCTCGCGGTCATCGGCTCGACCGGCGCGGGCAAGACGACGCTCGTCTCGCTGATCCCGCGGCTGTTCGACACCACCGGCGGCGCGGTGCGCGTCGGCGGGGTCGACGTCCGGGACCGCGACGTCGAGGAGCTGTGGGCCGGCATCGGCCTGGTCCCGCAGCGGCCGTTCCTGTTCGCCGGGACGGTCGCGTCCAACCTGCGCCTGGGCCAGGAGGACGCGACCGACGCCGACCTGTGGCGCGCGCTGGAGATCGCCCAGGCGAGCGACTTCGTGTCCCAGATGGAGGGCGGGCTCGAGGCCCGGATCTCGCAGGGCGGCACCAACGTGTCCGGCGGGCAGCGCCAGCGGCTCGCGATCGCGCGCGCCCTGGTGCGCCGGCCGGCCGTGCTGCTGTTCGACGACTCGTTCTCGGCGCTCGACCTCGCGACCGACGCCCGGTTGCGGCAGGCGCTCTGGCGCGAGCTGCCCGACGTCACCAAGATCGTCGTCGCCCAGCGGGTGTCGACGGTGACCGGCGCGGACCAGATCCTCGTCCTCGAGGACGGCCGCGTGGCCGGCCTCGGCACGCACGACGAGCTGCTCGCGACCAACCAGACCTACCGCGAGATCGCGGAGTCCCAGCTCGCGGTGGAGGCCGGCGCATGAGCGACCAGAAGACGCGCACGAAGCCGGCGGAGCCGGAGCTGACGGAGGACGAGAAGCTCGAGATCGAGCTCGGGGAGGCCGCACGCCTGGCCTCGGACTCGTGGGACTCGGTCGCGCCCGGCAAGGCGGACAACTTCGGGCAGTCGTTCGGCCGGATGCTCGGCCTGCTGCGCCCGTACACGTGGGCCCTCGTGGCGGTCACGGTCATGGGCACGGCCGGCGTCGTGCTCACCGTGCTCGCCCCGCGGGTGCTGGGCCGGGCCACCGACGCGGTGTTCACCGGCTTCATGGGCCGGCAGCTGCCCGAGGGCCTGACCCAGGAGCAGGCGGTCGAGGGGCTGCGCGCCGCGGGCCAGGAGCGGGTCGCGGACATGGTCGCGGCGGCGGAGAACCTGGTGCCCGGCGCGGGCATCGACTTCGACCTGCTCGGCCGGCTGCTGGTCACCGTGCTCGCCCTGTACGTGGCGGGCGCGCTGCTCATGTGGCTGCAGGGCTACATCATCAACGTGATCATGGTCCGGGCCATGTGGCGGCTGCGCGAGCAGGTCGAGACCAAGATCAACCGGCTGCCGCTCGCGTACTTCGACAAGGTGCAGCGCGGCGAGCTGATCTCCCGCGTGACCAACGACATCGACAACATCACCCAGACGATGCAGCAGTCGCTGTCCTCGGCGCTGACCTCCATCCTCACCGTGGTCGGCGTGCTGGTCATGATGTTCACGATCTCGTGGCAGCTGGCGCTGGTGGCGCTGGTCTCCATCCCGCTGATGGGCGTCATCTTCGGGATCATCGGCCCGAAGTCGCAGAAGGCGTTCGGCACCCAGTGGCGCAAGGTCGGGCGGCTGAACGCGCGCGTCGAGGAGTCGTTCTCCGGGCACGCCCTGGTCAAGGTCTTCGGCCGCCGGCAGGACTTCGCGGACAAGTTCAAGGCGGAGAACGAGGAGCTCTACCAGGCCTCGTTCAGGGCGCAGTTCCTGTCCGGGATCATCTGGCCGGGCATGTCGTTCGTCAGCAACCTCACCTACGTCGGCATCGCGGTGCTCGGCGGGCTCATGGTCGCGAACGGCACGATGCTGCTCGGCAGCGTGCAGGCGTTCATCCAGTACACGCAGATGTTCACCCAGCCGCTGTCCGAGCTCGGCGGCATGGCCGCGGTCGTGCAGTCCGGGACCGCGTCGGCCGAGCGGGTGTTCCAGCTGCTCGACGAGGACGAGCAGAGCGAGGACGACCCGCAGGCGCCCGCCCCGGCGCAGGGCGACGGGACCATCGAGTTCGAGCACGTCGCGTTCTCCTACGACCCCGAGCACCCGCTGATCACCGACCTGTCGTTCACCGTGCGCCCCGGGCAGACGGTCGCGATCGTCGGCCCGACCGGCGCCGGCAAGACCACCCTGGTCAACCTGCTCATGCGGTTCTACGAGCTCGACGGCGGCCGGATCCTGGTCAACGGCCAGGACATCGCGACGCTGTCCCGGCACGACGCCCGCGCGCGCACCGGGATGGTGCTGCAGGACCCGTGGCTGTTCGCCGGCACGATCCGGGAGAACATCCGCTACGGCCGGCAGTCCGCGACCGACGAGGAGATCCTCGCCGCGGCGCAGGCCACCTACGTCGACCGGTTCGTGCACTCGCTGCCGCACGGGTACGACACCGTGCTGGAGGAGGACGCGGCCAACCTGTCGGCGGGGGAGAAGCAGCTGATCACCATCGCCCGGGCGTTCGTCGCGCGGCCGTCGGTGCTCATCCTCGACGAGGCCACGTCCTCGGTCGACACCCGCACCGAGAAGCTGCTCCAGCAGGCGATGGCCTCGCTGCGGCAGGGGCGGACCTCGTTCGTCATCGCGCACCGGCTGTCGACCATCCGGGACGCCGACCTCATCCTCGTGATGGAGCACGGCGCGATCGTCGAGAAGGGCACGCACGACGAGCTCATCGCGGCCGGCGGCGCGTACCACCGGCTGTACCAGTCGCAGTTCGCCGGCGCGGTCGTCGGCGCGGACGAGTGACCGGTCCGGGCGTAGGCGGTCCGACCGGCGGGGTCGGGGCGGCGGCAGCGCCGTCCCGGCCCGCCGGGGCCCGGGGCCCGCTCGCCGCGGTGCCCACGGCCGTCCTGGCGGCGGTGACCCTGGTGGCGGCGTTCGCCGTCGCGCAGGGCACCGGCGTCCGGGCGCTCGGCGGGGTCGTGCTGGTGCTGGGCGTGGCCTGGTGCGCGTGGCGGTCGTGGGCGGCGGCCGGGGCCGCGCGGGTGGTGGCCGTGGTGCTCCTCGGGGCGGCGTGCTTCGTCGCGTCGCACGTCCTCGCCGGGGCGCTGGGGGCGTGGCCGTCGGTCGCGCTCGCCGCGGCGGTGCTCGGCGCGGGGGCGTGGCTGCTGGTGGACCGCCGGGGCTGACGGCGCCCCGACCAGCACCGGGACCTCCCGGGAGGGGTACTAGTACCAAGGTCCGATCGCGCGGCAGACCGGTGGCGCGGGAGAACTGACTCGTCGGATCCACCACCCACCCGAGGAGTCCCCGTGAAGCGCACCCTGGTGTTCACCGCCGCCGCCGCGCTGGCGATCGTGCCCGCCGTCGTCGGCCTCACCGCCAACCCCAGCCTGAGCCGCGAGGTGCCGGTCTCGGTGCCCAGCCAGGCGCCGACCGCCGACGACCGCGGCGGGGCCACCGACCGCGACCTGCGCACCGAGGCCGGCGACGACCGGCGCGCGAACGGCACGGGCGCCACCACGTCGCCGTCGGACGACGCGACGCCGTCCGGCTCCGCCTCGCCGTCGGCCGTGCCGGACGACCACGGCGGCCGCGTGGACCGCGACGACCGGTTCGAGCCCGGCGACGACCGCCGGGTGAACGGGACGGGCACCGCAGCGCCGGCTGCGCCCGCCGCCCCTGCCGCCCCGGCGGCCCCCGCGGTCCCCGCCGCCCCGGCCGACGACTCGGGCCACCACGGCGGGTCGTCCGGCTCCGACGACTCGGGGCACCACGGCTCCGGTTCGTCCTCGGGCTCCGACGACTCGGGCCACCACGGCGACGACGGCGGCGGCCGGCACGGCGGCCACGGCAGCGACGACTGACCAGTGCCAGCACCTAGGGTGGCCGCTGTGCAGACGCCCGCGCCCGCGGCCGAGGACGGCCGAGTCGTCCTCAGCCGCGGCGCGCCGCCCGCCGCCTCGGTCGCCCCGGTCCGGACCTGGCGGGTGTTCCTCCAGGTCGGTGCGGCGGCCGCGGTCGTGCTGGTGCTGGTCGCGGTGCTCGGCCTGAGCGCCAGCCGGCGGATCGCCGAGCAGGAGTCCGTGAACGACGCCGCGCGCAGCACCGACCTGCTGGCCGACACCGTCGTGCAGCCCGCGCTGACCGACGGGGTCGCCACCGGCGACCCGGAGGCCCTCGCCGCGCTCGACGCGGTGGTCCGGGACCGGGTGCTCGGCGACGCGGTCGTGCGGGTGAAGCTCTGGGACGCCGAGGGCCGGATCGTCTACTCGGACGAGCCCCGGCTGATCGGCGACGCGTTCGGCCTGGGCGACGACGAGCGGGCCGTGCTCGCCGACCCGGCGACGCAGGCCGAGGTGAGCGACCTCGACGAGCCCGAGAACCGGTTCGAGCGCGACCAGGGCCGGCTGCTCGAGGTCTACCGCCCGGTGTGGACGCCCGACGGCACGGTGCTGCTGTTCGAGACGTACAGCCGGTACGACGTCGTCACCGAGCGCGCCGCCGCCGTGTGGCGCGGGTTCGCCGGGATCACGGTGACCAGCCTGCTGCTCCTGCTCGTCCTGCTGCTGCCGGTGCTGTGGACGCTGCTCGACCGGCTGCGCCGCGGGCAGGACCAGCGCGAGCGGCTGCTGCGCAGCGCGGCCGACGCGTCCGACGCCGAGCGCCGTCGGGTCGCTGCCACGCTGCACGACGGCGTGGTCCAGGAGCTCGCGGCGTCGTCGTTCGCCCTCGCCGGCGCCGCCGAGCGCGCGGAGCGGGCCGGGGCGGCGGACGTCGCGGCCGACGTGCGCGCCGCGAGCGGCACGGTGCGGACGTCCATCCGGGGGCTGCGGTCGCTGCTCGTCGACATCTACCCGCCGAGCCTGCGCACCGCCGGGCTCGGCGCCGCCCTGGCCGACCTGGCGGGCGGGCTCGCGGCGCGCGGGGTGCGGGTGACCGTCGACGCGCCGGAGGACGCGCTGGCCGGGGTCGGCGTCGACGCCCAGCAGCTCGTCTACCGCGTGGCGCAGGAGACGGTGCGCAACGCCGTCGCCCACGCGGGGGCCGACGAGGTGCGGGTGACCCTGGCGCGGTCGGGTGGCCTGCTGGTGCTGGAGGTCGCCGACGACGGCGCGGGGTTCGACGCCGCCGCGCTGGAGAACCCGCCCGAGGGCCACCTGGGGCTGCGCGTGCTCGGCGACCTCGCGGCCGCCGCGGGCGCGGAGCTGTCGGTCGACTCGGCCCCGGGCGCGGGGACGCGCTGGCGGCTCGCGGTGGACCCCGAGGTGGAGGTGCGATGACCGAGGACATCACGGTGCTGCTCGCCGACGACCACCACCTGGTGCGGTCGGGGCTGGCCGGGCTGGTCGACGCCGCGGACGGGATGCGGGTGGTCGGCCAGGCCGCCGACGGTGCGGCGGCCGTCGCGCTGGCGGCCGAGCTGGCGCCGGACGTGATCCTCATGGACCTGTCGATGCCCGGGACCGACGGCGTCGAGGCGACCCGCCAGGTCCTGGCGGTGCGGCCGGGGACCCGGGTCGTCGTGCTGACGTCGTTCTCCGACCACGACCGGGTGTCCGCGGCGGTCGGCGCCGGCGCCGTGGGCTACCTGCTGAAGGACTGCGAGCCGGAGGAGCTGGTCGCGGCCGTCCGGTCCGCGGCGCAGGGCTACGCGCCGCTCGACCCCCGGGTGGCCGGCGCGCTCCTGCCGTCCGCCGCCGCGCCGCGGCCCGCGGACCGGCTCAGCGCCCGGGAGCGCGACGTGCTGCGGCTGCTCGCGCGCGGGCTGGCGAACAAGCAGATCGGGCGGGAGCTCGGCATCGCGGAGCGCACGGTGAAGGTGCACCTCGGGCACGTGTTCCGGCTGCTCGGCGTCGCGGACCGGACGAGCGCCGCGCTCTGGGCGCGGGAGCACCTCCCGGAGTCGTGACCGGGCGCGGCTCGCCTACGCGTTCCGGCGCGGCCGTCGACGATCGGGTGCGGCCCCGCCGGATCCCGTAGGAGACGCTGCGCGCCGGGCCGACGCCGCCAGCACCGCCGAGGCCAGCAGGCCCGCCGCGCACGCCAGGACGACGACGCGGTGGTCCACGGCGTCCACCACCGCGGCCGCGGCGACCGCGAGCGCGAGCTGCGGGGCGTTCAGCAGCAGCGCGCCGGCCGACTGCACCCGGCCCTGGAGCGTCGGTGGCGTGCGCAGCTGCCGCTCGGTGACGAACGCGACGACGGCCCAGGTGACGCCGGCGCCCAGCGCCCCCATCCCGAGCACCACGCCGACCAGGCTCGACCCGGCAAGCGGCACGACCCCGGCGGCGGCGACCAGCAGCGCGACCGCGACCAGCCGGGTGGCGCCCCACCGGGCGATCAGCCGGTCCGCGGTCAGCCCCGCCACCACCGCCGTGACGGCCTGGGCGCTGGTGAGCGGGCCGAGCGCCTCCGGCGGCAGGCCCAGGCCGCGGTCGATGATCGCGAACGCCGCTCCGTTGATCGCGCCGGTCACGCCGAACCCGATGCCGAGGGTGACGGCGAGCCGGCCCAGCGGTGGCGTGCGCCGCAGGTGCCGGAAGCCGGCGGTCACCGCGCGCGCGAACGGCTCGTGCCCGGGGGCGGGCGGCGTCTCCCGGACCCGCAGGCGGGCGGCGAGCACCGCCGACACCGCGAACGCGGCCGCGGCGACGACCACGAGCGGGCGCGGGCCGGCCGCGGCGTAGACCACGGCGCCGACGACCGGCATCGCGAGCCGGAACGACTGGTCGATGGCGGTGAGGCGGCCGTTCGCCGGCGCGAGCGCCCCGTCGGGCAGCAGGTCGCGCAGCAGCCCGGACTGCGCCGCGCCGGTCGTGTAGCCGAGGGTCGCGTAGACCACGGTCACGCCCAGGACGACCCACGCGCCGGACGCCCCGCGCACCGACAGCAGCACCAGGAGGGCGGCGGCGCCGACCCCGTAGGCGACGACCAGGACGCGCCGCCGCGACACCCGGTCGACCAGGTGGCCGATCAGCGGGGTGGCGAGCGCGGGGAGCCCGAACGCGGCGAGCGTGAGGCCCGCCGCCGCATCCGACCCGGTGAGGTCCTTGACCCAGACGGCGAGGATCAGCGCGAGGAGCGAGTCGGCGAGGTTGGCGGCGACCCAGACGGCGGTGAGCAGCCGGAACGCGGGGGAGCGGAGCGCGGCGCGGGGGTCGGCCGGCGCCGCCGGGTCCCCGTCGTCGGGTGCCGCGACCTGACGGGCGAGCGGCGGTGCGTCCCGCCCGGCCCGCGGCGGTGCCCCCCGCCCGGCGTGCGGCGGTGCCCCCTCGTCGGCGCGCGCCGGGGCCTCCGGCCGCGCGTCCCGGTCGACGGCGTCGCCGGCGGTCACCGGACGGGCCCCGGGTCCCGCTGCGGGTCGACGCTGACGACGCCGAAGAACCGGGCGTGCCGGGCGCCGGGCGGACGCAGGGCGGGGTCGTCCGAGCGCCCGGCGAACCGGTCGGTCAGCCGCTCGAGCTCCGCCGACAGGGCGCGGAGCTCGTCGCTCGTGGCCCAGAACGACGACGAGTGCAGCCCCGACGCGAGCAGCCACTCGTCCGCCTCGCGGGGTGCGGCGTCCAGCCACCGGTGCAGCCGGTCGGCCTCCTTGTCCAGGGTGAGCCGCGCGACCTCGGCCAAGGCGCGCAGCGAGCCGGGTCGCTCCGGGTCGTACCGGCTCGGGCGCTCGCGCACCGACCGCCACGGCCGCTCGCGGCCGCGGGGCGGGGCCGCCTCGACGTAACCGTGCCGGGCGAGCGTGTGCAGGTGGAAGGAGCAGCTCGCGACGGACTCGCCGCTGACCGCGGCGCACTGCGTCGCGGTGAGGTCGCCCTCGGCGTCGAGGAGGTCGAGCAGGCGCAGCCGCAGCGGGTGCGCCAGAGCCCGGATCCGCGCGGGGTCCGACTCGGGTCGCGGGGCAGGGCCGGCGGCGGGCTTCGGGTCCATGTCCGGGACGCTAGGACCATCAAGACTCCTTGATCAAGAGTCCTTGATGATCAGCGCGGCGCGGGCGCCGGCGTACGGTCAGGGCAGGGCGCCCGTGGCCGGGAGGCGGTCGGTGAGGCAGTACCGCCGCCCGGCGGGGTCGACGAGGACCGTCCAGCGCTCCCGCACCGCCTCGACGCGCGCGCCCAGAGCCAGGTGCCGGTCGGTCTCGGCGGCGCGGTCGTCGCAGGCCAGGTCGAGGTGGGCGCGCACGGTCCCGGCCGGCTCGTCGAGGCGCTGGAGCAGCAGGCGCAGCGGCAGCCCGTCGGGGCGCCGCAGGGGGACGAGGGCCGCGCCGGGCGCGGTCGGCTGCTCGGGCCAGCCGGTGAGCGCCACCCAGAACCGCCGCTCGACGTCCCAGTGCTCCGCCGGCACGTCGATCGCGAGCTGGTCGGCCAGGCTGGCGTGCGTGCCGCCGCCCGGGTGCGGCCACGTCGGCGCGGTGGGCCGGCGCGCGGGGGAGGCGTCGACGAAGCAGAACGGCAGGCCGCCGGGCGACGCCAGCACGACGACGTCGGAGGCGGCGACCTCGCGCGCGCCGAGCCGCACGGCGTCGTCGGCCGCGGCGCGGACGTCGGGCACGTGCAGGTCCAGGTGCGTGCCGCCGGGGCCCGACCGCACCCGCTGCGCCCGCAGGAACCCGTCGCCGTCGGCGGGCACCAGCGTGACGAACTCGTGGTCCGGGCCGCGGAACGGCGACAGGGTCGACGCGGTGACCGCCTGCCAGAACGCGAGCGTGCGGTCCCAGTCGGCCGCGGTCGAGTCGAGGAACGCCGTCGCCCAGGTGATCATGCGGCGACCGTAGCGGCGGCGGCCGCGCGTCCGGCGCCGAAATGCGCTTCGGCGTGTGGGTGGCTCGCCCTAGGGTCGACGGCGATGCTCGGAACCACCACCGCCCCGCCCCCGGTCGACGCCGCCGCCGACCGGGCCTCGCGCGCGCCCCGCGACCCCGCCCGCCGGCTCGACTGGCACCGCTTGCGCGGGCCCGTCGCCGGGCTGGCGCTCGTCGCGCTGACCATCGCCTCGGTCGGCGCGGCGCTCGGCACGGTCGTCGCCGGCGACCTCGCCGAGGAGCCGACGGCCGCCGGGCTGTGGCTGCTCGCCGCGTGCCTGGTCGGCGCCGCGCTCGTGGACACGGTCGGGCAGGTCGCGTGGGCCGGGGTGGTCGACCGCGCCGAGGGCCGGCTGCGCGGCGACCTGCTGAGCGCCGCGCTGCACCAGCCGCTCGGCACGCTCTCGGAGCAGGCCGTCGGCGAGGTGCTCGACCGGGTGGACGACGACACGCACGCCGTCGGCACCCTCGTCCGCCGGCAGGTCTGGGGCCTCGGGCGCACGGTGGTCGGCTGCGTGCCGCTGTGGATCGTCGGCGGCCTGACCTGGTGGCCCGCCTGGGTGCTGTTCCCGCTCCTCGGCGGCGTCACCGTGCTGGTCGTGCGGCCGTCGCTCGGCGAGATCGCGCGCCGCAAGGTGGTCGAGGAGCGCGCGTGGACCGACAACGCCGCCGCCTTCGAGGAGGCGGTCGCCGCCCGCGACGACCTGCGCACGAGCCGGGGGCAGGCGTTCGCCGTCCGGCGCCTGGCCGAGGCGTCCGCGCTCGTGCACCGGATGCTCGACCGCGTCCTGGCGGTCGAGACCCGGATGACCGCGAAGGCCGGGACGCTGCTGCACGCGCTGCTCGCCGGCGTCGTCGTGGCCGGGGTGGTGCTGGCGGGCGCGGGCGACCTCACCGTCGCGCAGCTCGTGACGCTGTTCCTGGTCACCGCGTCGTTCGTCGGCCAGTTCGACCAGCTCGCGCGGCACCTGCCGGACGTCCAGGAGGGCATCGGCGCGATCGTCCGCATCCGCGAGCTGCTCGACACCGAGCCCGAGCCGGCCGGCGGTCGCGCCGTGCCCGACGGGCCGCTCGACCTCGAGCTGCGCGACCTGCACTTCTCGTACGCGGAGGGCACGTTCGCCCTGCGCGGCGTCGACCTGCGGGTGCCCGCGGGGCAGACCGTCGCGCTCGTCGGCCGCACCGGCTCGGGCAAGTCGACCCTCGCGTCCCTGCTGTCCCGGGCGGTCGAGCCCGAGCCCGGATCGGTGCTGCTCGGCGGCGTCGACGTGCGGGAGCTCGACCTGCAGGCGCTGCGCGGCGCCGTCGGCGTGGTCACCCAGCGCACGGAGATCCTCGCCGGGACGCTCGCCGAGAACATCGCCCTGTTCGCCGACGTGCCGCGCGCCGACGTCGAGGGCGCCGTTCGGGAGCTGCGGCTCACCGACTGGGTCGCGGGCCTGCCCGACGGGCTCGACACGCTGCTCGGCCCCGGCGGGACCTCGCTGTCCGCGGGGGAGGAGCAGCTGGTCGCGTTCGCCCGGCTGCTGGTGCGGGACGTGCAGGTGGTGGTGCTGGACGAGGCGACCGCCCGCATGGACCCGCTCACCGAGGCGCGGGTCGTCGCGGCGTCGGAGCGGCTGCTCGGCGGCCGCACCGGCGTGCTCGTGGCGCACCGGCTCGGCACCGTCGAGCGGGCGGAGCAGGTGGTCGTGCTGGACCACGGCCGGGTCGTGCAGCAGGGGGACCGGGCGGCGCTGGCGCGGGTCGACGGGCCGTTCCGGTCGCTGCTCGAGGCGAGCCGGGCCGAGGGGCGCGCGGACGCGCTCGACGTCGCGGGGACCGACGCGGGCATCGTGGCGGGGACCGTCGCGGCGGCCGGCGCGGCGGGCGGCCGGCCGGGCGAGCCGGGCGGGCCGGGCGCGCGCGCCGCCGACCCGGCCGTGGACGCCGACGACCGCGCGGCCGAGGTCGGCGCGCGCCGGCGCACCGGCCCGCCGCCCGCGCTGCGCGACCCGGGGACCGGGCCCAGCCTGGCCCGCGGGATCGCGCACGCCCTCGTCGTCAAGCCCCGGTGGGGCCTGCTCGGCGGCCTGCTGTTCCTGCTGTCGAGCCTGTTCGCCGCCCAGGGCGCGGTGACCGGCTACCTGTGGGGGCACACCGTCGAGGGCCTGCGCGCGGGCGAGCCGACCACGGGCCTGGTCGTGGCGCTGGCCGTGACCCTGCTGCTCGTCGCCCCGTGCAGCTCGCTCGCGTTCCGGCTGTACCCGAAGTGGTGGATCGAGCTGCTGCTCCGGGTGCGGATGTCGGTGCTCGTCGGGCAGACCCGGCAGCACCGGCTGCGCCGCACCCCGCCGGGCGAGGTCGTGGCGCGCGCGCTCGACGCCGACCGGTTCGTGCTCTACGCCGACCGCTGGGTCGACCTCGCCAACGGCCTCGTGCTGGTGGCGGTCACGGCGGTGCTGAGCTGGTCGCTGCTCGCGGGCGCGGTGCTGCTCGCGGTCCTCGTCGTGAGCGCGGCGTGCGCGCTCGCCGGCCGCGGCGTCGCGGGGCGGTCGGCCACCCGGTCGGCCGCCGCCCGCGCCGGCTTCGGGCGGTCGCTGGTGTCCGCGCTGGACGCCGCCCGGACGGTCAAGCTGGCCGCCCGCACGCCCGAGGTGCACGCCCACCTGCGCCGCGTCGACGACGGCCGGGTCGAGGCCGCCGTGTTCGAGCACCGGGTGCAGGCCGTCCTCGACGGCGTGCCGATCATCATGGTGCAGGTCGGCGCGGTCGTGGCCTGGGGCGCCCTGCTCGCGGGGGTCTGGGACCTGGCCAGCACGCTGCTGGTCGCGGGCGCCGTCGCCGGGTTCAACTGGTTCGGCGTCGTCGCCGGCGCGGTGGTGACCGAGGCGCCCGGCACCCGGTCCTGGCAGCAGGCGACGGCGTCGTTCGCGGGCGGCGCCGACCTGGTGGCCGAGGCGCCGGGCGTCGACCTGTCGACCGGCACGGCCGCGCGTCCCGGTCCGGACGCGCGGGACCGGCTCGACACCCTGGAGCTCTGGGGGGTCGGCGCGGTGCACGACGACGGCACGATCGGCGTCGCCGACGTGGACCTCACGGTCGCGCGCGGCGAGCTCGTGCTGCTGCTCGGGCGGGTCGGCGCGGGCAAGTCCAGCCTGCTGTCGGCGCTCGCCGGGCTGATGGCGCACACCGGGCGGATCCGGTGGAACGGCACCGACGTCGAGGACGCCGAGGTGTTCCTGCGACCCGGCCGCGTCGCGCACGTCGCCCAGGTGCCGCGGGTGCTGTCCGGGACGTTCGCCGACAACGTGCGGCTCGACCACGACCGCGCGGTCGACGGGCCGCTCGCCGCGGCCCGGATGGCGACCGACGTGGCCGAGGCGGGCGGCCCGGACGCGCTCGTCGGGCACCGCGGCGTGCGCCTGTCCGGCGGTCAGGTGCAGCGCCTCGCCCTCGCACGCGCGCTCGCCACCGACGCCGAGCTGCTGCTCGCCGACGACGTGTCCAGCGCGCTCGACGCCAGCACCGAGATCGAGCTGTGGTCGGCGCTGCGGGAGCGGGGGACGACCGTGGTGGGGGCGACGTCGAAGCGCGCCGCGCTCGCGCGGGCGGACCGGGTCGTGGTGCTCGAGGAGGGCGCCGTGGTGGCGGTGGGGCCGTGGCGCGACCTCGCGGGACGGTGGGGGCACCTGGCGGGCTGACGCCGCCGTCGGTCGCTGCCGGCAGGTGCGCCGAGATCGGTGGTTCGCGCCGAGATCGGTGGGTGGAAGCGCCGATCTCGGGCGGAAGCGCCGATCTCGACGCGCGGTCCCGCCCGGACCGCCCCGCCCTCCCCGCGTCACCCCTCCGGGGTGCGCTCCGGGAGCAGCGCCTCGATCGCCGCGACGACCTCCGGGGCGTCCGGGAGCACGCGCGGGCGGAACCGGCGGGCGCGCCCGTCCGGCGCCACCAGGAACTTCTCGAAGTTCCAGGTGATCCGCCCGGCCTTGCCGGCGTCGTCGGGCACGTCGTGCAGCGCGCGGTACAGCGGGTGCGCGTGCCGGCCGTTGACGGGGGTCTTCTCCAGCATCGGGAAGGTCGCGCCCCAGGTGGCCGAGCAGTACTCGGCGATCGCCTCGGACGAGCCGAGCTCCTGGAGGAACTGGTTGCTGGGCACGCCGACGACGGTGAACCCGCGTCCGCCGTAGGACCGGTGCAGCGCCTCGAGCTGCTCGTACTGGGGCGCGAGCCCGCAGCGGGACGCGACGTTGACCACGAGGGCCACCCGCCCGTCGGTCAGCGCGCCGAACGTGGTCTCCTCGCCGCGGAGGGTCCGGACCGGGATGTCGTCGATCTGCACGCGCTCACCCTGCCACCGCCGGGGCCGGCTGTCAGGAGACGCGGCCCGGGAGGAGCTTGTGCCAGTAGATCAGCGGCTCCAGGTAGCGGTCGAACACGAGCAGGCTCGGGCGGGGCCGGGCGAGGTCCACGACGGGCAGCGACGGCTCGGGGCGGCCGGTCCGGTCGAACTCGGCGAGCAGCAGCCGGCGCCGGGAGGTGGTCACGGGCGCGACCGAGTAGCCGTCGTACCGCCGCATCGTGCGGCCGGTGCGGCGGGCCTGGATGTTGCGCGCCACCACCGGCACCTGCTTGCGCAGCGCGCCGCCCGACGGCAGCGTCCCGACGGTCGCGGCGTCGCCGAGGCCCCACACGTTCGGATGCGCCACGTGCTGCAGGGTCTCCGGGTCGACGGCGACGAACCCCTCGCTGTCGTCGGTCGCCAGGTCGCTCTCCGCGATCCAGTCGTACGCGCGGTGCGGCGGCGCGAGGTACAGCGCGTCGTAGCCGAGCGCCGACGCACCGTCCGGCCCCTCGAGCGCCAGCGTCCGCCCCGCGGCGTCCACGGAGCGCACCGTGGTCCCGAGCCGGACCCGGACGCCGTACGCCGCCGCCGCGTCCCGCAGCCGGCGGTCGGCGGCCGCGTGCCGAACCAGGTGCGGCCCCTCGACCAGCAGCTCGACCTCGATGTCCGCGAGCACCCCCGAGCGCCGCCACACGTCCAGCGCGGAGAACAGCGGCTTGAGGCCGACGGGTGCGCACGGCACGTGCCGGTCGGACAGCACGAACACGGCGCGGCCGGACCGGAGCGACGACAGCATCGTCCAGGTCTTCTCCGCCTGCTCGGGCAGGTAGCTGGTCGCGGCGTGCGCGGTCGCCACCGCCTCGCGCGACCCGGGGACGGCGTCCCAGTCGACCTCCGAGCCGGGGCACACCGCGAGGTCGCCGTAGCCGAGCTCCGTGCCGTCGGCGAGCACGACCACCGATCGCGCCGGGTCCACGGACGCCACGGTGCCGGCGTACCGCCGGACGCCCGACGGGACGACCTCGTCCTGCGGCCGGCGCAGGTCCGCCAGGGTCGCGGTGCCGGAGGCGACGTAGGACAGCAGGGGCCGGTAGTGGTGCACCGACCGCGGCTCGACCACCGCGACGTCGGGGCAGCCGTCCCGCCGGAGCCGGCCGGCGAGGGACAGGCCGGCGTTGCCGCCGCCGAGGACGAGCACGTCGTGCCGCCGGGGACCGCTCATCAGTGCACCACGCTCCGCGCGTCGGGGGACCGGACCCGGCCACGCTAGGCGAGGGGCGGCCGGCCCGCCCGGCGGGACGGGCGTCCGCCCACCCGCCGGTGGGGGACCGGGCACCGCCCGCCGCAGGTCACGGACCGGACGCGGATGGACTTCTGAGGTAAGCCTTCGCTAATGTCCCGGTTCGTGCCCGTGAACACCGCCGCGATGGCCGCCGCCGACGTCAGCATCGGCTACGGCGGCGACCCCGTCGTCACCGGCGCGAGCGTCGAGCTCGCCGCCGGCCGGGTCACGGCGCTCGTCGGGCCGAACGGCTCCGGCAAGTCGACCCTGCTGCGCGGGATGGCCCGGCTGCAGCGGCTGTCCGCCGGACGGGTGACCGTCGCCGACGGGGACGCCGACGCGCTCTCCGCCCGCGACTTCGCGCGCCGGGTCACGCTGCTCGCGCAGTCCCGCCCGACGCCCGCCGGCATCACGGTCCGGGACGCGGTCGAGTTCGGCCGGCACCCGCACCGGCAGGGCTGGCGGGGCACGGACCCCGAGGGCCGGTCCGCGGTGGACCGCGCGCTGGAGCTCGCGGGGATCGCGGACCTCGCGGGCGACGACGTCGACGCGCTGTCCGGCGGCCAGGTCCAGCGCGTCTGGTTCGCGTCCGCGCTCGCCCAGGACACGGGCGTGCTGCTGCTCGACGAGCCGACCAACCACCTGGACCTCCGGTACCAGGTCGAGGTGCTGGAGCTCGTCCGGCAGCTCGCGGACGAGCACGGCGTCGCGGTCGGCGTGGTGCTGCACGACCTGGAGCAGGCCGCGGCGGTCGCCGACCGGGTGCTCGTCCTGCACGGCGGCCGCGTGGTCGCGGACGGCGCGCCCGAGGACGCGATGACCTCGGCCCTGCTCAGCGAGGTCTACGACATCGACATCGTGGTGCGCACCGACGCGGGCACGGGGCACGTCAGCGTGCACGCGCCGCGCCTGCTGCTCCGCCGCGTGGGCGCCCGGGCCGCCGGCGACCGCGTCGACGAACCCGCGGACGCGCCCGCCGGCGCACCGCACCCGGCCCCCGTCGGCGCCTGACGCGCCGCCACCGACCCCCACCACCCGCCGCGCCTCCCCGCGGCCGAGGGCGCGACGCGCGGGCGCCCACTCCCTCCCGCGCAGACACGAGGAACGATGACCACCCGACGCACGCTCACGGCGCTCGTCGCCGTCGGCGCGGTCGCCGCGCTGGCGGCCTGCGGCACCACCGACGAGCCCGCGGGCGACGCCACGAGCGCCGCGCCCGCCGGCGGCCCGGTCTCCATCACGGACGACCGCGGCGAGACCGTCGAGCTCGACGCCCCGGCCACCCGCGTGGTGTCGCTGGAGTGGATGCAGACCGAGATGCTGACGTCGCTCGGCGTCACCCCGGTCGGCGCGGCGGACGTCGCCGGCTACACCTCCTGGGTCGGCGCCGTCGTGCCGCTCGAGGGCGAGCCCGAGGACGTCGGCACGCGCGGCGAGCCCTCCGTCGAGGCGATCGCCGGCCTGGAGCCGGACCTCATCATCGGCGTCACGTCGTCGATCCCGGAGGGCGCGCTGGAGCAGTTCGAGCGCATCGCGCCGGTCGCGCTGTTCGACGGCGCGGACGCGTCCGACCCGCTCGGCTACGTCGAGGACACCTTCCGCAGCGTCGCGACGCTGGTCGGCGCCGAGGACGAGGCCGAGCAGGTCGTCACCGACACCGAGGCGCGCATCGCGGACAACGCGCAGGCGATCGCCGACGCCGGCCTGGAGGGCACGCCCGTGGTGTTCGCCTCGCCGTACGCCGAGGGCGCGAACGTGACGGTGCGCATGCACGGCCCGCGCTCGGCGTTCCAGGCCGTCGCCACCGAGATGGGCCTCGGCTCCGCGACGGAGGACCCGGGCGACGACGCGTACGGCCTGTCCTACGTGGACGTCGAGGGCCTGACCGCGCTGCCGGCCGAGACCCGGTTCCTGTACTGGGGCAACGACGACGAGGACGACGTCGTCGAGACCGTCCTCGCGAGCAACCCGGTGTGGCAGTCGCTGCCGTTCGTGCAGCAGGGCCACGTCCACCGCGCCGGCGTCGGCATCTGGGCCTACGGCGGCCCGGAGTCGCTGGCCGGCTGGTCGGACGACCTGGTCGCCCAGCTGACCGCCGAGTGACCCGCACCCGCACCACCCACCCCTGAGGGACACCGTGACCACCTCGCCCCCCGCCACCGGCCCCGTCGCCGCCGCCGCGCCCCCTGCCGCGCCCGGCGCCGGACCGGCGGGCGGGGGGCGCGGTGCCGCGCGGACCGGGGCAGCAGCGCACCCGGCGCGGCGCCAGCCGGTCCGGCTCGTCGGCGCCCTCGTGCTGCTCGTCCTCTGGCTGGTCGCCGCCGCCGCGTGGCACCTGACCCAGGGCACCGCGGACGTCACGGTCGGCGAGCTGTGGCGGGCGCTCACCGGCCAGGGCGGGCTCGACCAGGCCGCCGCGGTCGTCACGGCGTCGCGGCTGCCGCGGCTGGCGGCCGGCGTGCTGGTCGGCTGCGCGCTCGGCGCGTCGGGCGCTGCCCTGCAGGGCGTCGCCCGCAACCCGCTCGCCGCACCCGACACCCTCGCGGTGAACGCGGGCGCACACCTGGCGGTCACGGCCGCCGCGGTCGTCGGGGCCTCCCTCGGCGCGCTCCCCGGCGTCGCGGTCGCCTTCGTCGGCGGCCTCGCCGCGGCGGGCGTCGTGATCGGCCTGTCGGGCGGCCCGGCCGCCTCGCCGGTGCGCCTCGTGCTCGCCGGCACCGCCATCACGCTCGGCCTGTCGTCGGTGACGCAGGCCCTGCTCGTGCTGTTCCCCTGGGAGACCCAGGGGCTGTTCGCCTGGGGCGCCGGCTCGCTCGGCCAGAACGGCATGGGCACGGTGCGCACGGTCGCGCCGGTCGTGGCCGTCGCGTTCCTGGGTCTCGTCCTGCTGGGCCGCCGGCTCGACCTGCTGGGGCTCGGCGACGACGCCGCCCGGTCGCTCGGCGTCGACGTGGCCCGGACCCGCCTCGTCGGCGTCGTGCTGGCGGTGCTGCTCGCCACCTGCGCCGTGACGGTGACCGGCCCCATCGGGTTCGTCGGCCTGTGCGCGCCGCTGCTCGTGCGCCTGCTCGCGACCTGGGTCCGGCCGCTCGGCCGGCACCGGCTCCTGATCCCCGCCGCCGCCGTGGCCGGCACGGCCCTCGTGCTCACCGCCGACGTCGGGCTGCGCGCCGTGTTCGGCCCGATCTCCGGGGTCACCGTGCCGACCGGAGTCGTGACCAGCCTGATCGGCGCCGTGGCACTCGTCGTGCTGGCCCGGCGGGCGCGCGCCGCCCTGGAGCCCGACACGCTGGTCACGCTGCGTGCGGGCAGCGCGCTCGCCCGCCGCGCCCCGGCCCTGCTGCTCGGCACCGTGGTGCTCGTCCTGGTCGGCGTCGTCGTCGCGGCCGTGCTGCTCGGCGACTCCACGGTCCTGCTCGGCGACGTGTCGAACTGGCTCGCCGGCAAGGCGTCCGTGCGGCTGGACATCATCCTCGACTCCCGGGTGCCGCGGGTCGCCGCCGCCCTGCTCGCCGGCGCCTGCCTCGCGCTGGCGGGCGCGCTCGTGCAGACGGTCACGCGGAACCCGCTCGCCGACCCCGGCGTGCTCGGCGTCGCGCACGCGGCGGGCCTGGGTGCGGTCGTCGTCATCGTGCTGACGACGGCGCCGTCGTTCGCGCTGGTCTTCGCCGGGGCGCTGGTCGGCGCCGTCCTCGCGGGCCTGCTGGTGTTCGGCGTCACGGCGGGCACCGGCATGGCGTCGGGGCGGATGGTGCTCGTCGGCCTCGGCACCGGCGCCGCGGCGAGCGCGGTCACGACGCTGCTGCTCGTCCGCACCGACCCGTGGAACCAGAACCGCGCGATCACCTGGCTCGGCGGGTCGACCTACGGGGCCGGGACCCCGCAGCTGGTGCCGATGGCGGTGGCCCTGGCGATCGGCGTGCTGGTCGTCGCCCGCACGCACCGCGACCTCGACCTGGTCCAGGTCGACGACGTCACGCCGCGCGTGCTCGGCGTCGACCTGCCGCGGTCCCGGTCGCTGCACGTCGGCGCCGCGGTGCTGCTGACGGCCGCGGCCACGGCGGCGATCGGCCCGGTGGTGTTCGTCGGGCTCGTGGCGCCGCACGCCGCGCGGATGCTGATCGGCAAGCGCCACCGGTGGACGCTGCCGCTGACCGTCGTGCTCGGCGCGGCGCTGGTCTGCGTGGCCGACGTCGTGGGGCGGACGGCGATCGCGCCCGCGCAGCTGCCCGCGGGCCTGGTCACCGCCGTGGTCGGGACGCCGTACTTCCTCTGGCTGCTCTGGCGGATGCGGGCCACGTCCCGCCGCTGACGCCGGTCAGGCGCCGGGTCGCGTGGGCGGCTCGTCGTCCGCGGCGGGATCCCCGTCGCGCAGGCCCTGCTCCCGGGCGCGCAGGTCCGCCTCCCAGTCGCGGAGCATCCGCTCGTGCCGGTCGTCGGACCGCCGCATGCCGGCGAGGAACTCGGGGTCGTCGTCGGGGCCGGTCGCGCGCGGCCGCTCGTACTCGGGGAAGCCGGCCGTCGCGGTGCTGGGCCAGGGCACCGACTGCGCGACCGCGCCCCGCTCGGGCCGCCCTGCGACCAGCCACGCGATCCCGCCGACGAGCGGCAGGAGGACGATCAGCAGCACCCACGCCGTCTTGGGCAGGTTGCGCACGAGGACCGAGTCCGTCTGGATGCAGTCGATCAGGCAGTAGACGAGCAGCCCGAGCTGGATCAGGACTGGCAGCACGCGGATCACGGCGGGGACCCTTCGTCGGCGGTGGGGGCGGGCGGCCACGGCGCGCGCGGACGCGGCCGAGCAGACATCGGAGACGGTAGGGGAGCGGGCACCCCCCTGTCCGCCGAACGACGGGTCGTCCTCGGCCGGATCGCCCGTCCGGGTGGCGGCTGCGCGCCCACGGGCGTAGAAGGGTGCTCCGGATCCACGAACGGCAGGAGCCTGCGATGGCGCAGCGCACCCCTCGGCCCCGGCACGCCGCGGGCAGGACCGGCGCGCGCGCCGTCCTCCCCGCCGCGGTCCTCGCGCTCGCGCTGGCGGGCGGCGTCGCGCCGGCCACGGCACCCGCCGCCGCGGCCCCGCCCGCGCCCCGCTCCGCGGAGGTGCCGGTGGGCGACGCCCGGTTCGCCCGGGGCGGTCCGACGGCGCCCGGCACGTCCACCAACCCGGTCAGCGCCGGCTTCGCCGACACGTTCGCCGACCCTGCGGTGATCCGCGGCCAGGACGGGTGGTGGTACGCGTTCGGCACGACCGACCCGCTGCGCTCCGGCGAGGACGCCCGGCACCTGCTGCCGGTCGCCCGGTCCGCCGACCTCGTCACGTGGGAGCACGTGGGCGACGCGTTCACCGAGGGCACCCTGCCGTCCTGGGCCGACACCGACCCGGCGCACCCGGCCGCGCTGTGGGCCCCCGACGTGCGGTACGTCGACGGCGAGTACCGGCTGTACTACGTGGTCACCGAGACCACGGTGACTCCGGGGACCGGGGACTCGGCCATCGGGGTCGCCACCGCACCCACGCCCACCGGGCCGTGGACCGACGCCGGCGTCCCGGTCGTCGCCCCGCGCCCCGGCGGGAGCGGCGCGCCCGACGACTTCCTGTGGACCTACGACCCGTCGCACGTCGTCGGCCCCGACGGGTCCGAGCACCTCGTCTACGGCTCGTACTACGGCGGCCTGTGGGTGACCGCGCTGGACGACACCGGGACCCGGGCGGTCGGGGACCCGGTGCAGGTGGCGGTCGACAACAAGTTCGAGGGCGCGTACGTCGTGCGGCGCGGCGGGTACTGGTTCCTGTTCGCGTCGACCGCGAACTGCTGCGCGGGCCCCACGACGGGGTACAGCGTGCAGGTCGGGCGATCGACGGAGGTCACCGGGCCGTACCTCGACCGCGAGGGCGTGCCCCTGCTGCAGTCCCGCGCGGGCGGCACGCCGGTGCTGGCGCAGAACGGGAACGCCTGGGTGGGCGCCGGCCACAACGCCGTCGTCACCGACCTGGCCGGGCGGGACTGGGTCGCGTACCACGCGATCGACCGCGCGCGCCCGTACCTGGACGGCACCGACGGCGTCAACCGGCGGCCGATGCTGCTCGACCGCCTCGACTGGGTGGACGGCTGGCCGGTGGTCCGGGCGGGCCGCGGGCCGTCGGACGACGCCCAGCCCGCGCCGGCCGCCGGCGGCCCCGCGGTCGCCGGGTTCGAGGACGGGCTCGGTGCCGGGTGGCGCGGCGACGCCTGGCGCACCGTCGGCGGCGACCCCCAGGGCGGCGGCCACGCCGTCGCGGTCGGCGCCGGCGCGCTGCTCACCCGGTCCCGGCTGCCCGGGCCCGTGCGGGTGGAGGCCGACGTGCGCCTGAACCCCGGGGCGTCCGGGGGCGTGGTGGCGGGCTTCGGCCTCGGGCGCGCGGGCACGACCGGCGGGTCGGCGGCCGGCCCGGGTCCCGCGGGGGTGCGCGGCGCGGCCCGGGCCGGCAGCGGCGTGAGCGCCGTGCTCGACCCCGCCGCCGGGGAGCTGGTGCTCCGGTCCGGGTCGGCGCGGGCGGCGGTGCCGCTGCCGCCCGGGGTCGACTGGTCCACCTGGCACGCGGTCGCGCTGGAGGTCGAGGGCAGGCTCGCACGGGCCGAGGTGAGCCAGGCCCGGCTCGGCGACCCGCTCGCCGTCGTGACGCTGGACCTGCCGCAGCGGCTCCGCCCCGGGGGCGCGGGCGCCGTGGCGCGGACCTCGGGGGTGCACGTCGACGACCTCAGCGCGGTCCCGCTCGCCCAGCCGGTCACCGACGTCGAGCCGCTGCCGCCGACGGGGACCCTGGTGGACGAGGTGACGTTCGACGGGGCGTCCGGCGACGACCCCGGGGCCGGCTGGACCGCGGTGCGGGACCCGGACGTGACGGTCGCCGACGGCGCGCTGGTCTGGCCGGTCGAGCAGGCCGACCTCACCGGCCCCACGAACGACGCGGGCGTGCTGCTGCGGGACGTCCCCGACGGCGACTGGACCGCCGAGACCGCGGTGGCCGTCGACCTCGGCACCGACGACGTGCGCAACTTCCAGCAGGCGGGGCTGGTCGCGTACGCGGGCGACGACGACTTCGCCCGGCTGTCGCACGTCGCGATCTGGAACACCCGGCAGACCGAGTTCGGCCGCGAGCTGCCGTTCGCGGGCCGGCTGTCCTACGGCGGGACGATCGTCGGGCCGCCCGGCGACACCACCTGGCTCCGGCTCGTGCACCGGACCGACGACGCGGGCGAGCACGAGGTGCGCGCGCTGACCAGCACGGACGGGCGGACCTGGGTCGCCGGCGGGGTCTGGACGTTCCCGCCGGGCACCGACCTGCGCGTCGGGCTGGTGGCGCACGGGTGGGACGGGGCGGCGCCGCGGGCGACGGCCTGGTTCGACCACCTGCGCGTCTGGGCGGACTAGCCCGCGTCCCGCGCGAGACTGGGCACGTGCACGACGACGCCGACCTCGCCCCGCCCGACGACGACCCCTGGACGGCCCTGGCCGACGACTGGGCGGCGGCGTGGGGCGGCTTCGCCGACCCGGCGCGCGCCGCGCTGCTGGACGCGGCCGGGGTGCGGGCGGGCACCCGGCTGCTCGACGTCGGCTGCGGGTCCGGGGAGCTGCTGGCGGACGCCGCGGCCCGGGGCGCCGCGGTGGCGGGCGCGGACGCCGCGCCCGGGATGGTCGCCCGCGCGCGGCGGGCCGCCCCCGGCGCGGACGTGCGGGAGGCGGACGCCGAGGACCTGCCGTGGCCGGACGGCGCGTTCGACGTCGTCGCGGCGGTGAACGTGCTGCACCTGGCCGACGCCGCCGCGGCCGCGGCGGAGGCGGCGCGGGTGCTGGCACCCGGCGGGGTGCTGGCGGTGTGCGGCTGGGCGGAGCGGGACCGGTGCGAGCTGGACGCGGTCGAGGCCGCCCTCGCGGCGGACGACGGCGACGAGCCCGGTCCGGAGGGGCCGCTGCGCCGGGAGGCGCCGGTGCGCGCGCTGCTGGCCTGCGCGGGCCTGGCCGTCGAGCGCGTCGCGCTGGTCGAGGTGCCCTGGGCGGCGCCCGACGCCGACGCCCTCGTGCGGGGGCTGCTCCTCGGCGAGGACGCGGCCGGCCTCGCGGAGCGCGGGCCGGTGGTGGTCGCGGCGGCGGCCCCCTTCCGGCGGCCGGACGGCTCGTACCGGTTCCGGAACGCGTTCCGGCTCGTCCTCGCCCGCCGTCCCCGCTGAGCGGGCGGTCACGGCCCCGCGGACGCGGCGACCACGGCCAGGTCGCGGACCGCGTACCGGTGGTGCTCCCACTCCTCCTCGAGGATCGTGTGCAGGCAGGAGAGCACCGTCTCCCGGTGCTCGGGGGCCCACGGGTTCGGCCGGGTCCCCGCGAGGTCCGCCGCGGTGACGCCCGCCAGGTGGTCGCGGACCATCGCCACGCGCTCCGCCCGCACCGCCAGCACCTCGTCCCAGGGCGGGGTGCCGTCCGCGAACACGGACGGGTCGTGACCGTCGGCCGCGTACTCCACGTTCGGCTGCCCGAGCGGGTGGTACGGCCGCTCGACGCCGAGCACGGCGCCGCGGAGCCAGGTGTCCGTCGCCATGACGAGGTGCCGCACCGTCTGCGCGAACGACCACTCGCCGTCGACGGACACGTCCACCGCGCCCGCGGGCAGCGCCGCGACGCGGTCGAGGGTGGCCGCCCAGGTCCGCTCCACCGCGGCCCACGCGGCGCGGAGGCCCTCGGGGTCCGCGGCGCGGCGCAGGGACCGCCCGGGGTACCGCCGGTCCAGCTCGGCGTCGACGTACGGCACCACGTCCACCCCGTTCACGAGCAGCGAGCCGCCGTCGAGCAGCCAGGGCGCGTCGATGTCCGCGCCGTCGATCTCGACGCCGCGCATCACGACGCCCGACAGGTCGGCGCGGACCAGCCGCGCCCCGCGCAGGTCGGCCTCGACGAGGTGCGCCCCGCGCAGGTCGCGCCGGTCGGTCGTGGTCATCTCGTCCCCCTCGGGTGCGGCGCGCCGGGTGACCAGTCAAGGCCCGCGGGGCGCCGGCGCGCCAGCCCCCACCACCGCCGGTGCGCCCGGTGGTGCGCGCCCGTCACCGGGGCGCGTGCTCCCGCAGGAACTCCCGGACGGCCGCCGCGGCCTCGGCGCTGTCCAGGTGCAGCCCGTGCCGGGCCCCGGCGACGGCGACGAGCCGGGCGCCCGGCACCGCCGCCGCCAGCCGCTCCGCGGACGCGAGGGCCGCCAGCCGGTCCTCGCTGCCGTGCACGACGAGCGCCGGCGCCGACACCGCCCCGAGGGAGCCGAGCGCGGCGTGCTCGGTGCTCGCCCGGTACAGGGCCCGCAGCGTCGGCCGGTCGGCGTCGAGGGCGAAGAACGTCCGCACCTCGTCGGGGTGCGCGGCGGCCCAGTCGTCGTCGAAGAACAGCCGGGTGCGCGCCGCGCCGTCGCCGGCGAGCAGCAGCCGGTGCGCCTCCGCGTCCCGGGGCACCCCGTCGGCGGCGCCGGCACTGGTGGCCAGGAGGACCAGCGACGCGACCCGGTCCGGCGCGTCCACCGCGAGCCACTGCGCGATCTTGCCGCCCATCGAGTGCCCGACGACCTGGGCCGTCGCCACGCCGGCCGCGTCCAGCACCGCGCGGACGTCCCGGGCGAGGTCGCGGGTCGTCAGGCCCTCGGGGACCCGGCCGCCCGGGCCCGGGTCCGTGCCGGCGACGCCGCGCTGCTCGGTCCGCAGCACCCGGAACTCCGCGGCGAGCCCGGCGGCGACCCGGTCCCAGCCGGCCATCGCGGTGGCCTGCCCCTGGAGCAGCAGGACGGGGCTGCCCGCGCCCTGCTCGCGCCAGTGCAGCCGCGTGCCGTCGTCGGCGGTGGCGCTGCGGTCGGCGGGGGAGGGCGCGGCGGGGGAGGCCGCGGCGGCGCGGGCGGGTCCCGGAGGTGCGGCGGTCACCCGCGCGACGGTAGCCGAGACGCCCGCCGTCGTCCGGGTGAGCCGCGCCCGGACGCCCCCGCCGCCGTTCGGGTGAGCGTGCGCGGCCCCGGCCCGACGGTGCGCGGCACGTCGCGGAGTTCACCCGTCCGCCAGCCGCGCCGCGCGCGCGGACACGGCACCATCGGGCCATGCCGACGGTGGAGCAGACGCCGCACGGGGACCTGCGCGTGCAGCTCGCCGTGGCGCTGCTGGTCGTCTCGGTGCTGACGGCGGTCGGCGGTCTGACGCCGGTCGACCCGCAGACGCCCACCGGCCGCTGGGCCGTCGCGGCGGCCGCGTACGCGGTCCTGGCGGTGCTGGCGGTGACGCTGCCCGCGCACCCGACGAGCACCGAGGTCGTGCTGGTCGCCGGCATCGTCGTCGCCGGCGGGGTGCTCGCGAGCTGCCGGGCGACCGAGGGCGTGGTCGTCCTCGCGCTCGGCGTGATCCTGGCGGGGCAGCTCGCCGCGTACGTGCTGGACACGCGCCGCGCGGCGGTCGTGGTGGCCGCCGCGGCCGGGACGATCGCCGTCGGCGCGTGGCTGGCGGTCGCGCCGGTGCACGCCACCAACATCGTCAGCATGGCGACGCTCTGCGTGCTGTCCTGCGTCCTGCTCGGGTGGCAGGGCCACCGGCTGCGCGAGGCCGGCGGCACCGACCACCTCACCGGGGCGCTGACCCGCGGGCCCTTCTACGCGCGGCTCGACGCGGCCCTGGGGCGGGCGCGCCGGCGCGGCGAGCCGCTGGGCGTCGTGGCGCTCGACATCGACGACTTCCGCCGGGTCAACGACGCGCACGGGCACCTCGGCGCCGACGACCTCATGGCCGACCTGGTCGCGCACTGGCACGCGGAGCTCGACCGCGCGGGGTTCGTCGGGCGGCTCGGCGGCGACGAGTTCGTCGCGGTGCTGCCGGGGCACGACGAGGAGGCGGCGCGGCGCTGGGCCGCGCTCGCCTGCGCCTGGACCCCGCTGCCGTGCAGCGCGGGCGTGGCGGTGCACCGGCCGGGGGACACGCCCCGGGACCTGCTGGCGCGCGCGGACGCGGACCTGTACGCGGACAAGCACGACCGGAAGGCGGGCGCCCGCCGGTAGCGCCGCGGTCAGCGGGCGAGGCGCTCGACCGCCCCGGCGAACACCGGCGGCAGCCGGACCGCCGCCGGCACGAGCACGCCGCGCAGGGGCGACGTCGCCACGGCCACCAGCGTGGACGTCAGCAGCCGGTAGTCCCGGGTCGCGGCCGCCCAGGCGCGCTCGTAGCCCGCGGGGTCGTCCAGGTGCGCGACGGCCGCCACCGCCTGGGCGAACCCGAGCCGCAGGCCCTCGCCGGTCAGCGCGTCCACGTAGCCGGACGCGTCGCCGACCAGCCGCACCCGGCCGGCGGTGCGCGCGCGGGTGCGCTGCCGCAGCGGGCCCGCGCCGCGGTCGGCGGCGTCGACGGGCGCCCCGTCGAGGCGGGCGGCCAGGGCGGGCATCGCGGCGAGCTCGGCGTCGACGTCGACCGGCGCGGGCCCGAGCAGCGCCACCCCGACCAGGTCCGGGCCGACGGGGGTCACGTACGCCTCGGCGCGCCGCCCCCAGTGCACCTCGACCAGGTCGGTCCACGGGGCGACCCGGTAGTGCCGGCGCACCCCGAACCGGCGCGCGGCGCGGCCCCGGTGCGCGGCGCGGACCCCGCGCGTGCTCTCCAGCCCGGCGAGCCGCCGGACCGTCGAGTGCAGGCCGTCGCACCCCAGCAGCCACCGGGCGCGCACCCCGGCGGCCGTCACGCCGTCCGCGTCCTGCGCGAGGTCGCCGACCCGCGCCGTCAGCCGCCCGACGCCCGCGGCCGCGGCCCGGTCCGCGAGCGCCGCGTGCAGCACGGTGCGGCGCACGCCGCGGCCCGGCGACCCGGCGAACCGGTGCTCGGCGCGCAGCTCGTCCCGCACGTAGGCGATGCCCGCGAGCGGCCGCCCCGCGGGGTCGACGTCCCACCGGCGCAGCAGGTCGACCGCCCGCGGCATCAGGCCCTCGCCGCACGCCTTGTCGACGGGCGTCCCGCGCGGCTCGACCACGAGCGCCGACAGCCCGGCGCGCCGGGCCTCCAGGGCCGCGGCGAGCCCGACGGGCCCGCCGCCGACGACCAGGACGTCGACGTCCGGGGTGGCGCTCACCGGCCCGGCGCGGGCACCGGCCCGCCGCCGCCCGTCGCCGCCGCGAGCGCGCGCTCCTCGGCGGGGATCCGGAACCCGAGGAGCAGCACGGCGTTGAGCACCGTGAACGCGAGGGCCGTGACCCAGGCGGTGTGCACGAGCGGCAGCGCGATGCCCTCGACGACCACCGCGACGTAGTTCGGGTGCGGGATCGACCGGTACGGCCCGCGGTCGACGAGCGGCAGGCCGGGCACCACGATCACCCGGGTGTTCCACCGGGGTCCGAGCGTCGCGATGCACCACCAGCGCAGCGCCTGGCTCGCCAGCACGAGGACCAGCGCGGGCCAGCCGAGCCAGGGCAGGAACGGCCGGTCGGCGCGGTGCGCCTCCAGCACGCAGGCCAGCAGCAGGCCGGTGTGCAGGGCGACCATCGGCGGGAAGTGCCGCCGCCCGGACTCGACGCCGCCCCGGGCGAACGACCACCGGGCGTTCCGCGACGAGACGACGAGCTCCGCCAGCCGCTCCAGGGCGGTCAGGGCGACCAGGACGTCGAACCACGCCAGCGAGCTCACGCGACCACCTCCGGCCAGCGCAGGGCGACCAGCTCGGCGCCGACCCCGGGGCCGAACGCCAGGACCGCGCCCAGCGCGCCCGGGTCGGGCGGCGGACCCGCGAGCACGTCGGCGAGCACGTGCAGCACGGCGGCCGACGACAGGTTCCCCGACCTGGACAGCGCGGCCCGCGAGCCGGCGAGCGCCTCGGGTGCGAGCCCGAGCGCGTCCTGCACGGCGTCGAGGATCTTCGGCCCGCCCGGGTGCACCACCCAGCGGGCCACGTCCGCGACCCGCGCGCCCAGCGGCTCGAGCAGCGCGGCGACGTCCGCGGCGGCGTGCGCGGCCACGGTGCCGGCCATGCCGCCGGACAGCACGATGCGGAAGCCCGTGCCGCCGACCTGCCAGCCGAGGTCGTGCTCGGTCCCGGGGTAGAGCGCGCTGCGGGCCCCGACGACCGCCGGGCCGTCCAGCCCGAGCGCCGCCGCGCGGCGGTCGCCCAGGAGGACCGCCGCCGCGGCGCCGTCGCCGAACAGGCCGCTGGCGACCAGGTTCGCGGTCGAGTCGTCGTCGTGCTGCAGCGTGAGCGAGCACAGCTCGACCGACAGCAGCACCGCGACCTCGTCGGGGTGGCCCGCCAGGTGGTCGTCGACCCGGGCGAGGCCCGCGGCGCCGCCCGCGCACCCGAGGCCGAAGCTGGGCACCCGCCGCACGTCGGGCCGCAGCCCGATCCGGCCCACGAGGAGCGCGTCGAGCGAGGGCGCGGAGACGCCGGTGACGGTGGTGAAGAACAGGTGGTCGACGTCGGCGGGCCGCAGGCCGACCGCGGCCAGCGCGTCGGTCACCGCCCGCGCGGCCAGCTCCAGGCCCTCGCGGAGGAACACGTCGTTGGTCTCGCCGAACGAGGTCAGCCCCGCGTACTTCTCGAGCGGGAGCACGGTGTGCCGGGTCGCGATGCCGCTGGACGCGTGCACCCGGTCGAGCAGGGCGCGCCGCCGGGGGTCCCGGGTGACCAGGCCCGCCACCTCCGCGGTGATCTCGGCCTGCGGGTAGACGTGCTCGGGGAGCGCGGGGGCGACGGCCGCGATGCGGGACATGCCCCGATGCTGCCCTCCGACCCTCGCGGCCGCGACCGGTCGGGGGATGGCCGTGCGCGACCGCCCCGCGGCGGCGGTCACCCCTGGACCACCAGCAGCACCACCGCGACGGCGGCGACCGCCATGGCCGCGCCGAACGGCCACCGGCTCGCGGGCCGGGCGAGCGCGACGGCGACCCCGGACGCGGCGAGCGCCGCCGCCAGGGCGAGACCCGCCGCCGCGACCGCCCCGGGCGCGCCCGGCGGGCCCAGCGCGACGACGACGACCGCCGCGAGCAGCACGACCGCCGCGCCGAACGCGGTCCGGCGCCGCCCCAGCCGGTGCGGCAGCCCGCGGACGCCGGTCGCGGCGTCGTCCTCCAGGTCGGGCAGCACGTTGGCGAGGTGCGCGCCGACGCCGAGCAGCGCCCCGCCGGCCGTCACCCACCAGGGCGCGAGCGCGTCGCCGCCCGGCACCCCGAGGGTCGCGACCGAGGGGAGCCCGCCGAACGCCACCGCGTACGGCAGCCAGGACCACGCGGTGGACTTGAGGCGGGCGTTGTACGCCCAGGCGGCCCCGACCAGCGCGAGGTGCAGCGCCGCGGCGGCCGGGCCGAGGGCGAGCGAGAGCAGCGCGCACGCGGCCAGCGCCGCGAGGGCCGCGCGCCGCAGCCCGGCGACCGTGACCGTCCCGGCGACCACCGGCTTGTCGGCCCGGCCCACCGCGAGGTCCCGGCCCGCGTCGATCCAGTCGTTCGACCAGCCGACGGACAGCTGGCCCGCCAGCACCGCGGCGGCGACCAGCGCCGCCCGCGCGGGGCCGGCGCCCGCCGCGCCGGCGGCGTAGGCGCCGGCGAACAGCGTGACGGCGAACGCCGGCGGGGCGTGCGCGGCGCGGACCAGCGCGACGGCGCGGCGCGCGGTCGTCGGTGCGGCTGCCGGCGGCATGGCCCTCCTCGCCCGGGGGACCCGCCGCGGCGGCGCGCCCGTGCAGCCGACGGTAGCGGCGGCGGGCGCAGGCGGCCCGGGCAGCGGGGCGGGTGGTGCCCGGTCCGGCGGGCCCGGCGGGCTCAGGCGCCGGGCGCGGCCCCGGCGGCGGTGCGGTGCGCGGGCGCGAGCAGGCCGTCGAGGAACTGCCGGACCCGGGCCGGGTCGTGCCGCAGCGTGGGCAGCGCGCCGACGATCGCGCGGGCGAGCACCCGGATCGGCACGTTCGCGTCGTTCGACGCCGCGCGCAGGACGAGGAAGGCGGCGGCGGGGTCGACCGCCTCGACGAAGGCCACCACCCCGACCGCCTGGTCGATGACGGACCGGCTCTGCGCGGCGGCGGCGATGGACACCGTGGCCGCGGCCTGCGCCCGGTCGTGGACCACGTCGGTCACGTCGACGAAGTAGCCGACCAGCTCCGTGGGTCCGCCGTGCGCGGCCGTGCCCTGCCCCGCGCCGACGACCGCGACCACACGTTCTCGCCCGCGGGCGTCGACGATCCGGTGCACGCACGAGAACGCCACGCCCGTCCGGCTCGCCTCGCCGAGCACCGCGACGGCGTGGTCCCGGTCCTCGGGGTGCTTGTGCGCGAGCAGCAGCTCCGTCGTGGGCACGACCTCGTGCGGGGCGAACCCGTGGATGGCGTAGACGTCGTCGGACCACCACCAGTGCTGCGTCTCGAGGTCGAGCCGGTAGGCCCCCGCGCGCGTGCGGGTCCCGAGCGCCAGTGCGCGCTCCGCTCCGGTGGTTAGGGTCATGGACGCCGCCCCCGTCGGGTGTCCGGTGCGGCGTGCGCGGGCGGTGGCTCCACCCCGGGCGCCGTTGTCCCGTCGACGGTACGCGTGCCCCCGCGATCCCGACACCCGGGAGCGGCGCACCCGGGCGAGCGCCGACGGCCGCGGTGACCCGGTGGCCGGCGGCCGGGTCCCGGGGCGCGCGGCGGGCGTCCCCGGGAGGTCACGCGTCGTCCTCCGGCTCGTCCGGCAGCGTCGGCACCTCGAGCCCCGTCCCGCGGCGCAGCAGCGCGCCGCGCACGAGCGCCCCGGAGCCGAACCGGTCCGCCACCGCGTCGACGGCGACGTCGAGCCCGTCCCGCGCCCCGCCGTCGAGGTCCAGCGCCGGCTGCCAGTGGTCGTCGGGCTCCAGGCCGGTGAGGGCCACGCCGACCAGCGTGATCCCGCGCTCGCGGAGCAGCGGCGCGGCCTCGTCGAGCAGCGCCACCGCCGCGGCCCCGATCTGGGCCCCGGACGCCGTCGCGAACGCGAACGACCGCGAGCGCGTGGCCTTCGTGTAGTCGGCGAACCGCAGGCGCAGCACCACCGTCCGTGCCAGGCGGTGGCCGCCGCGCATCCGGCGGCAGACCCGGTCGACCAGGCCCAGCAGCGCGGCGCGGACCTGCGCCGGGTCGTGCGGGCCGCGGCCGAGCGCGCGCTGGGCCCCCACGGAACCGCGACGGCGCCCGGTCTCGACGCGGTCGGGCGTCCGGCCGTGCACCACGGCGTGCAGGTGCCGGCCCATGGCCGGGCCGAGCGCGTGCTCCAGGACCGACCGGGGGAGCGCGGCCACGTCCCCGGCGGTCGCGAGCCCGAAGGCGTGCAGCTTCTCCGCCGTGACCGCGCCGACGCCCCACAGGACCTCGAGAGGGAGCGGGTGCAGGAACGCGTCCTCGCCGGCGGGGTCGACCAGGAGCAGCCCGTCGGGCTTGGCGACCCGGCTGGCCACCTTCGCGAGGAACGGCGTCCGGGCCACCCCGACCGTGATCGGCAGGCCGACCTCGTCCCGGACCCGGTCCCGCAGCCGCGCCCCCAGCTGCACCGGGGCGACGTCGATCCGGCGCAGGCCGCGCACGTCGAGGAACGCCTCGTCGATCGACACCCCCTGCACCGCCGGGGTGGTGTCCCGGAAGATCGCGAACACCGCCCGGCTGGCGGCCGAGTAGGCCTCGAACCGGGGCCGGACCACCACGAGCCCCGGGCAGAGCGACCGCGCCTGCCGCGCGCTCATCGCCGTGCGCACGCCGCGGCGCTTCGCCTCGTAGGAGGCCGCGAGCACCACCCCGCCGCCGACGGCCACCGGCCGGCCGCGCAGGCGCCGGTCGTCGCGCTGCTCCACGGAGGCGTAGAACGCGTCGAGGTCGGCGTGCAGGATCCCGGCGGTGGCGGCGGGCCCGGGGTCGGCGGCGGTGGCGGGCATGGAACACATGTTCGACCCGGGGTCCGACACGCCGCCGCCGGGGACCGGGCTAGATCGGCGGACCGTCCATCCGCGTCGCCAGCAGGCCGGAGCCGATCAGCGTGCCGAGGGCGGCCCCGCCGAGCCCGAAGCCGAGCGCCGCGACGTCGCCGAGCGCGATCAGCCGCACCAGGGACGAGACCAGGAGAGCGACGCCCCCGAGCAGCGCGCCGAGGCCGACCGCCGCCAGCGCCCCGTCCACGAACGTCGCGCGGCTCGCCCCCGGGTCGAGCAGCCAGCCCAGGCCGAGCGCGGCGGCCGCCGCGACCGGGAGCAGCAGAGCGCCCGGCGGGCGGCCGAACCAGCCGGGCACGAGCAGCAGCGCCGTGCCCGCCAGGGCCACCACGGCGAGCCAGCCGGAGGCGGTCGAGACGCCGGTGCGGGAGGCCATGGCAGGTCACGCTAGCGGGCGAGCGGCGGGTCCGCCGTCACCGCGGCGCCGGGCCGGTCGCCAGCGCGTGCCCGACGAGCCGGCGCAGCGTCGCCAGCCCGTCGGACGACAGCACGCTCTCCAGGTGCCCCTGCACCGACGCGACCCCGGGCCCGCGCAGCGCGTGCACCACCCCGGCCTCGTCGGCCGCCACCTCCAGGCCGAGCAGCGGGGTCCGGGTCGCCCCGGCGGGGCGGTGCGCGGCGAACGTGTTGTAGAACCCGATCGCGGCGCGCTCGCCGAACACGTCGACCGCGAGCCGCACCCCCTGGCGCGGCGCGGGCAGCGGCGCCACGAGGAGCCCGGCCTGGAGGGCGAGCACCTGGTGGCTGAGGCAGACCGCGAGCAGGGGGTCGCCGGAGGCGAGCCGCCGGGCGAGCAGCTCGTGCAGCCGCGCCACCCGCGGCTCGTGCCGGTGCCGCGCGTCGCCCGGGCCGGGACCGAGGACGAGCAGGTCGGTGCCCGGGTCGTCGGGCACGTCCTGCCACGGCACCACCCGGGCGTCGAGCCCGAGGTGCCGGAGCTGGTGGGCGAGCATCGTCGTGAACTGGTCCTCGGCGTCGACCACCAGGGCGGTGCGGCCCGCGAGCGCCGGGTCCGGCGCCACCGCCTGGGGCCGCAGCCAGAACGCGGCGAGCCGGTCGTTGCGGGACGCCAGGGCCGCCGCGACACCGGGCTCGTCCGCGAGCACCGGGGCGGGCGCCGCCGCGCGCACGGGGGCGAGGGCGCCGATCGCCGTCAGCACCCCGGCCGCCTTCGCGTGCGTCTCGGCGACCTCGCCGTCGGGGGAGGAGTGCCGCACGAGGGTGGCGCCCACGGGCACGGTGACCCGGCCGGCGTCGTCGAGGTACGCGGTCCGGATCAGGATCGGGGCGTCGACCGCGTACCCCGGCGCGCCACCCGGCCGGGTCGTGCCGTCCGGCTCGAGCAGGGCCAGCACGCCGGAGTAGTAGCCGCGGGGCGTCGTCTCGTGGCGCGCGATGACGGCGCAGGCGTTGCCCATCGGCGAGCCGGTCACGGTCGGGGCGAACATGGTCAGCCGCAGGACCTCGCGCACGTCGAGGTCCGTCCGCCCCTCCAGCACGTACTCGGTGTGCGTGAGCCGGGACATCTGCGCGAGGTACGGACCGAGGATCCGGCCGCCGTCCGGGCAGACGGCGCTCATCATCTTCATCTCCTCGTCCACCACCATGAACAGCTCCTCGCTCTCCTTGGTGTCGGCGAGGAACTCCAGCAGCTCCGCGCCGGTGGGCGGCTGCGCGCCGTGCCGGAACGTGCCGCTGATCGGGTTCATCCGGGCGACGCCGCCCGCGACGGACACGTGCCGCTCCGGGGTCGCGCCGGCGGCGGCGAGCCCGGGCGTGCGGACCGCGAACGTCCAGTACGCGCCCTGCTCGCGCTCCAGCAGCGCGCGCAGCCAGCCCAGCACCGCGGGCCCGGGGGCGGCCCCGGTCCGGGCCACGAAGTCCCGGCGCAGCACGAAGTTCGCGCCCTCGCCCCGGCCGATCTCGTCCTCGACCACGGTGCGCACCCGGTCCGCGTACGCGGCGTCGTCGACGTCGAAGCCCTCCGGCTCGACGGGGACGGCGTCCGGGAGCAGCGGCAGGGCCTCCGCGAGCGGCACCCGCTCGCGCTCGCGGACCAGCAGGCAGCGCAGCGGGGCGCCGTCGTCGTGCGCGGCGAAGCCCCGCTCGCGCACCTGGCGGAACGGCACGAGCGCGAGCACGGTGCCGCCGTCCAGCGGCACGTCGGCCAGCCGGTCGACGTCGAGGACGTCGCCGACGAGGACGTCGAGCCAGTCCGTGCCGCGGCGGTGCAGCACCGCGAAGCCGGTGGCGTCGTCGTCGAGCAGGGAGCGGAGCAGGGAGGTCATCGCGGGTGCCGTTCGGTCGGGGACCGGGTGGTCCCGCCGCGTCCGCGGACACGACCACCCGGCTCAGGGGCGGTCGTCGACGCGTCGAGGGTCCGCCTAGGAGGCGGGCCACCAGCTCTGCGTCGTGCACATGGGTGACACGGTACGGCACGGGAGGCCCGCCGGCCGTGGACCGCCCCGCGCGTTCGAGCCCGGAGGCGTCACCGGGGACCCGGTCCTGCGCGCCGCGGTGCAGCGGGTCGACGAGGCTCCCCGGGACCCGGTGACGGGGCTCGCGGCGGGCCTGGCCGGGGGCGTGGTGCGGCGCGCCACCGACTGAGCCCCCGCCGGTGGTCGGCCCGGGGGGCTTGATAGGCAACCCTCTGGTTGCCTATCGTGGTCGCGTGGACGAGGTGTTCCGGGCGCTGGCCGACCCGACGCGGCGGCTGCTCCTCGAGGAGCTGCGGCGGCGCGACGGCCAGACCCTGTTCGAGCTCTGCACCCGGCTGATCTCCGTCCACGACGTCGGGGTCACCCGGCAGGCGGTCTCCAAGCACCTGGGCGTGCTGGCGGACGCCGGCCTGGTCCGGACCACCCGCGCGGGGCGCACGACCGTGCACCGGCTCGACCCGGGGCCGCTCGCCGGCGTGGCCGGCTGGCTCGACGTGATGTCCGCACCCGCAGCCGCACCCGCAGCCCCACCCGCACCCACCGAGGAGTCCCCGTGATCATCACCACCGCCTCCGTGTTCGTCGACGACCAGGCCAGGGCGCTCGCGTTCTACACCGACGTCCTGGGCTTCCGCCCGAAGACCGACGTCCCGGTCGGCGCGCACCGCTGGCTCACCGTCGTGTCGGCGGGGGCCCCGGACGGCGTCGAGCTCCTCCTCGAGCCGGCGGAGCACCCGGCCGTCGGGCCGTTCCGTGCCGCGCTCGTCGCGGACGGGATCCCGTGGACGAGCTTCGGCGTGGCCGACGTGCGCGCCGAGCACGCGCGCCTCGAGGGGCTGGGCGTGCGGTTCGTCCAGCCGCCCACCGACGCCGGCCCGGTCGTCGTGGCGGTGCTGGACGACACCTGCGGCAACCTGATCCAGATCGCCTCGCCGGCCGCCTGACCCGCGCCCGCGGCCCGGAGCGCCCGGCAACCGCTCGCCCGAGGGGTCGACCACCCGCTCGCGGTGGTGGGCGCGCGCCGGGCGCCGCACGATGGCCGGGTGACCGACGACGCGACCCGGCCCCCGACCTTCGACCACCCCGCCGACCACCCCGCCGGCGGGTCCGCCGAGCGGCCCGACGCCGCGCACCTGCCCCCCGACGCCGTGGTCGAGGCCGTCGGCGGCGTGACCGCGGCGTTCGAGGTCGTCGAGCACGCCCGCGGGATGCTGTACGCCTTCCACCGCCTGATCGGCCGCGCCGACGCCGAGCTCGCCGACGCGCTCGACCGGCTCGCCGAGGCGGGCCACCCCGACGTCGCCGACGAGCTCCGGGCCGAGGTCGTCGGCCGCAACGTGCTCGAGGGGCGCTGGACGTTCCAGGTCGTCGAGGACTTCGACGACGGCTACTACCGCACGTTCGCCGACGCCGAGCGGCGCACCCGTGAGCGCCTGGTGGGCGGCCGGAAGCACGTCTACGAGTCGCAGCTGAAGGAGCGGAACCGCACCCACGGGCGCCCGGGGCACGAGGCGCGGCCCACCGCCTGACCGGCGGCGACCTCGCACGGCGGGGCACGGCGCGCAACCGCGCCCCCGAGAGGCGCGTTCACACGGACGGACCTAGCGTCGGGTCCAGGCGGTCCGCTACCGGGACCGCCCCGTGTCGGTGCAGCAGGGCGCCGGCGCACCGCCCGGTCCGGGCGGGCGCCGCCACCGGCACCTCCCGCGACCGAGCCTCCCGCAGACGACTGCCCCGAGCCCGGGGCGCGGAGGTCGCGATGTTCTTCCACCGTCAAGAGCTGCAGTTCAAGGCCACACCCGACAAGCCGGACGCCGTCTACGCCCGCAAGCTCCAGGAGGTCCTGGGCGGGCAGTACGGCGAGATCACGGTCGCGATGCAGTACGGGTTCCAGTCCTGGAACACGCACCTGCCCGGCAAGTACCGCGACCTGCTGTACGGCATCGGCGCCGAGGAGTTCGGCCACGTCGAGATGCTGGCGACGATGATCGCGCAGCTGCTCGAGAAGGCGCCGGTCGGGATCACCGAGGACGCCGTCCAGAAGGACCCGACCATCGCCGCGATCGTCGGCGGCACGGACGTCCAGCACGCGATCGTCGCCGGTGCGGGCGCCCGGCCGGTCGACAGCAACGGCAACCCGTGGAGCGCCGGCTACATCACCGCGAGCGGCAACCTGCTGGCCGACTTCCAGGCGAACGCGAACGCCGAGATGCAGGGCCGCGTGCAGGTGGCCCGGCTCTACCACATGACCGACGACAGCGGCGTCCGGGACATGCTCGCGTTCCTGCTGGCGCGCGACACGATGCACCAGAACCAGTGGATCGCCGCCGCGCGCGAGCTGCAGGAGGAGGGCTTCGAGGGCATCCCGACCCCGAGCAACTTCCCGATCGACCAGGAGCACCGCGAGGTGTCCTACCAGTACATCAACTTCTCGAACGGCACGGACGCGGACAAGGGCTCCTGGGCCTCCGGCCCGACCCCGGACGGCCTCGGCGAGTTCAGCTACGTCGCCGAGCCCCCGGCCGGCGTGCCGATGCCGCCGCCCACGCAGCCCGACCCGCGGCTGTACGGCACCACCCCGCTCCCGAACACGGCCGAGAAGGTCGCCGGGAAGCTCAAGGACACCTTCAAGAGCGAGTGAGGAGGACGCGATGAGCACGAACGACAGCGGCGCCGCCGCAGCGGTGGGCACCGCGAAGGAGCAGGCGTCCGGACTGGCGCACGCGGCGGCCGACAGCGGCCAGGGTGTGCTGCACGAGGCGAAGGACCAGGCGGCGGACGTCGTCCAGGAGGCGACGGGCCAGGCCCGGGACCTGCTGGGCGAGGCGCGCGCGGGCCTGACGAGCCAGGCGTCCGACCAGCAGGCGCGGGCGGCGTCCAGCCTCCGCTCGCTGGGCGACGAGCTGGGCCGGATGGCCGACGGCTCGGAGCAGGGCGGGCTCGCGGCGGACCTCGTCCGCCAGGTCGCGGGCCGCACCGGCTCCGTGGCGACGTGGCTCGAGAACCGCGAGCCGGGCGACGTGCTGGGCGAGGTCACCGACTTCGCGCGGCGGCGGCCCGGCGTGTTCCTGGCGATCGCGGCCGGCGCCGGCGTGCTGGCCGGGCGGCTGACGCGGGGCCTGAAGGACGCGCCGCCGTCGACGGGGTCGACCGGCTCCACCGGGTCCACCGGCTCGTCGCTGCCGGGCGCCACCACCGGCCTGTCCACGCCGACCGCGGGCTCCGCCGGCGGCTCGCCGGCCGCCACCACCGAGGACCTCACCCCGGCGCTCGCCGCCGCGGGCGGACCCGGCGTGGTCGCGGGCGGCACGGCCGAGGTGACCGACGTCGACGCCGAGTTCGACGGCGGCCAGCACCGCGAGCCGGGCCCGGCCGACGACGCCGGGTTCGCCTCCGAGGAGCAGGCGTGGGCGGCGGCGGGCGGCGACGCCCCGGTCGCCCCGACGCCCGGCCACCTCCCGACGACGGACGACCCGGGCACCGCGGGCGGCGACCCGCTGGCCGGCGTGCGCCGCGAGGACCAGCCGTGACCGGGCCGGGGGACCCGACCGTCGCCGCGGCCCCCGGCGCGGGTCCCGGCGGTGCGGGCACGGGTGGCACGGCGGGCGGCGTCCCTCCCCTGGGCGACGCCCCCGGGTCGGCGCCGGCGGGGACGGCACCGGCCGGGTCGGGCGGCGAGCGTCCGTCGCTCGGCGACCTGATCGGCAACGTCACGCAGGACCTGTCGGCGCTGGTGCGCCAGGAGGTCGAGCTGGCGAAGGCCGAGCTGACGCAGTCGGCGAAGCGCGCCGGCCGGGGCAGCGGGATGCTCGCCGGCGCCGGCGTCGCGGGGCACTTCGTGCTGCTGTTCGGCTCCATCGCGCTGTGGTGGGCGCTGGCCCACCCGCTCGGCCACGCCTGGTCGGCGCTGGTCCTGGCGGTCATCTGGGGCGTGATCGCGGCCGTGCTCGCGCTGCGCGGTCGCTCGGAGCTGCAGCGCGTCACGGGTGCGCCGCGCACGGCGGAGACGATGAAGAAGATCCCGAACGCCCTCAAGGGTGACGAGGAGGCGAACCATGAGTGAGAACCCGGACGAGATCCGCGCCCGCATCGAGGCGACCCGCGCGGACCTGAGCGCGAACGTCGACGCGGTGGGCGACGCCCTGGACCCGCGCCAGGTGGCGCACCGCCAGGCCGACAAGGTCCGCAGCACGGTCGGCTCGGTCCGCGACCGGGTCATGGGCACGGTGCACGACGCCCGCGACACGGTGAGCGGGGCGACGGGCAGCGCGTCGGGGTCGGCGCACTCGGCCGCCGGCTCGGCGAGGTCGGCGGCGCACGGGCTGGCCGAGGGCGTGCAGGGCGCGCCGTCGACGGTGGCGCGCCAGGCGCAGGGCAACCCGCTGGCCGCGGGCCTGATCGCGTTCGGCGTGGGCTGGCTCGCGGCGTCGCTGCTCCCGTCCTCGCAGAAGGAGCAGCAGGCGGCGCAGGCGCTCAAGGACCAGGCGCAGCAGCTGGCCCCGCAGGTCAAGGAGGCGGCGAGCCAGGTCGTCGACGAGCTGCGCGAGCCGGCGCAGCAGGCCGTCGACCAGGTGAAGGAGCGCGCCGCCGAGGCGGTCGGGTCCGTCAAGGAGCAGGGGACGCAGGCCGCGAGCGACCTGAGGGACCAGGCCCAGGACTCGGCCCAGGAGGTGCGGCAGGCGCCGCAGCAGGGCTGACGCACGCCGCCGACGCCGCCCCGGGTGCACCGCGCCCGGGGCGGCGTCGCGCCGTCGGCCGCATCCCCGGCGCCGGCGCGCGCGGGTGACGACCCCGGCGCGCCGGTGACGTGCGGCGACGCACGGGGTACAGTCCCGCCGTCGTCCGAGGAGGGGCACCGTGCAGCGCAGCATCGTGGAGGAGCTCGGCGAGCGGCTCGGCGCGCCCGGGGAGTTCGGGAGCGAGGCCCTCGTCGCCTGCGACGCCGTTGTCCGGATCTTCCGGTCCGGCGGCGTCGAGGTGCAGGCCCTCCAGGGCCTCGACCTGCTGGTGCACGCGGGGGAGATGGTCGCCGTCGTCGGGGCGTCGGGGTCCGGCAAGTCCACCCTGCTGCGCATCCTGTCCGCCGCCGACGCGCCGAGCGCCGGGCGGGTCCGCGTGGGACGGTGGGACCTCGGGGCGCTGAGCGCCCGGGACCGCGTGACCTACCGCCGCACCGTCGTCGGGACCGTCCGGCAGCAGACCGCGCGCAACCTCGTGCCGTACCTCACCGCGCGGCAGAACGTGGCGCTCCCCCTCACCCTCGCGGGGGCGTCGCGCGGGGAGCGGGTCGCGCGCGTGGGCGAGCTGCTGGAGCTGGTCGGGCTCGCCGACGCCGGCGGCCGCCGCCCCGCCGAGCTGTCCGGGGGCGAGCAGCAGCGGGTGGCGATCGCGGTCGCGCTGGCCAACCGGCCCCGGCTCCTGCTCGCCGACGAGCCGACGGGCGAGCTCGACACCGCGACCGGGCAGCAGGTGTTCGACGCGCTGCGCGCCGCCCAGCGGGACGCGGGCACGACCGTCGTGGTCGTCACGCACGACCCGGCGGTGAGCGGCCAGGTGGAGCGCACGGTGGCGATCCGGGACGGACGGACCAGCAGCGAGGTGCTGCGGCGCGCGCACGTCGGCGAGGACGGCGCCGCGGCCGTCGTCGCCGAGGAGTACGCGGTCATGGACCGGGCCGGCCGGGTGCAGGTCCCGCGGGAGTACCGGGAGGCGCTCGACCTCACCCGGCGCGTCCGGCTCCAGCTCGAGGCGGACCACGTCGCGGTGCGGCCGGACGGCTCCGCGGCCCCCGGTGGGCCCGGCGGCCACGGCGGCCCCGACGGGCCGGCCCGGCGTCGTCGGCACGGTGCCGCGTGACGGGCGGGTCGACCGCGGCCGCCGGGGCCGGGGCGGACGAGGCGGTGCTGCGGTCCGGCAGCCCGGGTCCCGCCGCCCCCGGCACGGCGCCGCTGGTCCGCGTCCGCGGCGTGCACCGCACCTACGGCTCGGGTCGCGCGGCCGTGCACGCGCTGCGGGGCGTCGACCTGGACGTGGCGCCCGGCGAGCTCGTCGCCCTGGTCGGCCGGTCGGGCTCGGGCAAGACGACCCTGCTCAACGTCGTCGGCGGGCTGGACCGGCCGGACGCCGGGACGGTGCACGTCGACGGCACCGACGTGACCACGCTCGACGCCGCAGGTCAGGTCCGGATGCGCCGGGACGTGGTGGCGTTCGTGTTCCAGACGTTCGGGCTGGTCCCGGTGCTCAGCGCGGCGGAGAACGTCGCCGTGCCGCTGCGGCTGCGCGCGCTGCCGGTCGCCGACCGCGAGCGCCGGGTGGCCCTGCTGCTCCGGCTCGTGGGGCTGGACGGGCACGCCGGGCTGCGGCCGGACGAGCTGTCCGGCGGCCAGCAGCAGCGCGTCGCGATCGCCCGCGCCCTCGCGGGCTCGCCCCGGCTGCTGATCGCCGACGAGCCCACCGGCCAGCTCGACACCGAGACCGGCCTGGCGGTGATGGCGCTCATCCGGGCGGTCGTCGAGGCGGAGGGCACGGCGGCGGTCGTCTCGACCCACGACCCGGTGATGATCGGCCTGGCGGACCGGGCGGTCCGTCTGGTCGACGGGCGCGTGCTGCCCGCATGACCGCGGCCTGGGCCCGGGAGGTGCCCGCGCTGGCGCTGCACCGCGCCCGGGCGCAGGCGCCGCTGCTCGCGGCCGTGACCGCGACGGCGCTGGTCGCGCTGACGGTCCTCGCCGCCTGCGGGCTGCTCCTCACCGCCGGCCGCCGGGACGCGCTGGACGCCGCGCTCGCCGCCGCGGGGACCAGCGGGACCCAGGTGGTCGTCCGGCTCGTCCCGCCCGTCGGGGCGGACGCCGCCGAGGCCGCCGCGCTGGAGCCCGAGGTGGCGGCCCTCGTCGCCGACGCGCTCGCGCCGCTGCCCGCGACCCCGACCACCTGGACCGAGTCGCCCCTGCTGGCGCTGCCCGGCGACGGCTCGGCGGGCCCGGGCTACGCGTACCTGACCGACGCCGCGGACCTCGCCGACGCCGCCCGCCTGGTGGCGGGCTCCTGGCCCGCGCCCGCCGGGGAGGCGCGGGAGGCCGCGGCGGCTGCGGGCGGGGGCGCTGCGGTCGACGTCGCGGTGCCCGAGGCCACCGCCGCCGCGCTGGGTCTCACGCCGGGCGACACCGTCGACCTGACCCCCTCGCCGGACGCGCCCGCGGCGGCGCCGCGCACGACCGTCCGGGTGGTGGGGGTGTTCCAGCCGCTCGGCCGGGGCGACCCCGGGACGCCGGTGTGGCAGCGCGACCTGCTCGGGGGCGCCGGGGTCGACCCGGAGCACCCCCGGCCGGGCACCTCGGGCCGGAAGCTGTCGCCGGCGTACGGGCCCCTCGCGGTCGCCCCCGGCTCGCTGCCCGCGGCCGGGACCGGCGTCGGGGTCGTGACCGTGACGCTGCGGCCGGGGACCGCCGGCGTCGCGGTCGCGGCCCTGCAGGCGGCGGGCCGGGACGTCGCCCGGTTGCGTCCCGCGGTCGCGGACGCGCTCGGCGAGCGCGTCGACCGCGCGGTGGTCCGCACCGCCTTCCCGGCGACGGTCCGCGCGGTGGCGACCCAGCACGCCGTGGCGGGGGCCGCGGCGCTGACCGCCGGGCTGGTCGGCGTCGCCCTGGCGGCGGCCGCGCTGCTGCTCGCCGGCCGGCTGCTGGCGGCGCGCCGCGCCCCGGAGCGCGCCCTGCTGCTCGACCGCGGGGCGGCCCGGCGCCAGCTGCTCGGCCTGGCGCTCGCCGAGGCGGCGGCGGTCGTGGCGGTCGCGGCGGCGCTGTCCGTCCCGCTCGGGCTGGCGGCGTACCGCGCGCTGACGGCGGTGCCGCTGGTCGCGCGCTCGGGCGTCGGGGCCGCGGACGGCGTGCCGGCGTCGCTCGTGGCGACCGTCGCCGCCGGCGCGGCCGGCCTCCTGGTGGCGCTCGTCGCCCCGGCGACGCGGCCCCCGGGCGCGCGGCGCCGCGGGGGCGCCGCGTCGCGGCTGGCCCGGTCCGGCGGGGACCTGCTGCTGGTGGCCGTCGCGGTGCTCGCCGCGGTCCGGCTCCGCGCCGGCGGTGCCACCGACGCGGTCCGGGTCCTGGCGCCCGTCCTGGTGCTGGTGGCGGCGTCGGTGGTCGTACTGCGGGTCGTGCCCCCCCTGGCGCGGCCGGCGGAGCGCGCCGCGCGGCGGTCGCGAGGGTTCGTGCTGCCCCTCGCGGCCCTCGACGTGGCCCGCCGGCCCCGGGCCGCCGTCGCGCTGCTGCTCCTGGTGCTCGCCGCCGCGGGCGCGACGTCCGGCGCGGGGTGGGCGGCGACCTGGTCCCGGTCCCAGGCCGAGCAGGCGGAGGCGCTGGTGCCCGCGGCGGTGGTCGCGGCCGACGTGCCGGGCTCGCCGACCGCGCAGGGCGCCCTGGTCCGGTCGGCGGCCGACGGCGCGGCGCTGCCGGTGACCGACCGGGTGACCGGGTTCGGGACGCTCGCGGTGTCCGGGCCCGAGGACGCGGAGCCCCGGCTGCTCGCCGTCGACACCGGGGCCGCGGCGCTGGCCGGGCGGCTGCCCGACGGCACGTCGTGGGCCGGGCTCACGGCGGGGCTCGCCCCGCCGGACGACGAGCTCGCGGCGGCCCTGCCGTTCGCCGCCGGCGGCGGGGACCTGGCGGTCCGGGTCTCGGGGACGACCGGCAGCACCTACCCGATGGCGGTGACGCCGACGCTCGTGCTCGACGACGGGCACGGGGTGCGGGTGCGGGCCGTGGGGGAGCGGGTGCCGCTCGACGGCGCGGAGCGCACGGTGCGGCTGACGACGCCGGGCGGCTTCTCGGCGCCCGACGGGGGTGCTCGGGTGCTCGCGGTCGCGCTGCAGGTGGCGACCGACGCCGTGCTGGACGAGGGCGTCGGCGGGCTGGCGGACGTGGACGTCGCGGTGGGGTGGGACCGGCCGCCGGGCACCGACGAGCCGGCGGCCGGTCCGGACGGGTGGTCCGCGCGTCCGACCGGCGCCACGCTCCGGAACCAGTCGCTCGCGGACCCGGCGGTGACCGTGGCGCCGGGGCTGCTGCGCGGCGCGGCCGAGGTCGACGTGTCGCGCGCGTCGTACCTGCCGACCGTGCTCGTGCTGACGGCGTTCTCCCCGGTGGCGGAGCTGCCGGTGGTGGTGACCCAGGACCTCGCGGCCGACGCGGGGCTGGCGCCCGGCGACGCGCTCCAGGTCGCGGTCGGCGGGACCGCGCTGCCCGCGACCGTCGCCGCCGTCGCCCCGTACCTCCCGGGCGCGGTCGACGGGCCCGCGGTGCTCGCGGACCTGCGGATGCTGTCCCGGGTCGCGGTCGGGGAGGCCGAGACGGCGTCGCTGGTGGACGCGTGGTGGCTGCCCGCGGGCGGTGACGTGGCGGCGCTGCGGGACGCGGGCGCGGGCGTGACGTCGCGGGCCGAGGTCGCCGAGGACCTCCGGGGCGGGCCGCTGCGGGTCGGGGTCCTCGCGGCGCTCGGGCTGCTCGTCGTCGCCGCCGTCGCGCTCGCCCTCGTCGGCACCGCCCTGCACGCCGCCGAGACGGCCGAGGACCGCGGCCCGGAGGTGGCGCGGCTGCTCGCCGTCGGCGCGGCCCCGCGGGCGGTGGCCGGCACGCTGCTCGTGCAGCACGTGGTGGTGGACGTCCTCGCCGTGGCCGCGGGCACCGCCGTGGGGGCGGTCGCGGTCCGGGCGCTCGCGCCGGCGCTGACGATCTCGGCGACCGGGGGCAGGCCCGTGCCCGGGGCGCTGGCGGTCTGGTCCTGGCCCGTCGCGGGCGGGATCGCGACGGTGCTGCTCGCGGGGTCTGCGGCGGTGGTGCTGCCGGTCGTGACGGGCCTGGTCCGGCGCGCGTCCGCCGCGCACCTGCGGCTCGGGGACGCCGGGTGACCGGCCGGCACCGCACCCGCGCCGGGCGGCGCCGGGCGGGGCTCGACCTCGGCACGCTCCCGCGGCGCGCCGCTGCGCAGGCGGGCCCGCTGGCGCTGGTGGCGGTGCTGGTCGCCCTCGTGGTGGCGCTGGCGGTGGCGGTGCCCCGGGCCGTCGCGCGGGTGTCGGACGCGGCGGTGCGGACCGCGGTCGCCCGGGCCGGTGCGGACGCGGACCTGGTGGTGACGACGCCGACGGCGTTCACCGAGACCGGGCAGGGGTACGACGGCTCGGCCGGGCTCGCGCGGCAGGCGGCGGACCAGATCGCCGCCGGGCTGGCCCCGCGGCTCGGCGACGTGCTGCGCCTCCCCGTGGTCTCGACGGCGACGGCGCCGCTGCAGCTCGCGGTGGACCCGGACGACCGCGCCGCGCCCACCGGGGAGGCGACCCTCCGGCTGGTGTGGACCCCGGCGGAGGGCGCGGTGACGTGGGTGTCCGGGGCGGAGCCGGTGGTCCCGCCCCCGTTCCCGGCGCCGGGGGCCGACGGCGGCGCCGGGGACGGGGGCGCGCCCGTCCCGCCGGAGCCGGTGCAGGTCGGGCTCTCCGAGGCGGTGGCGCGCGCGGTCGGCGCGACGACCGGCGACCCGCTGCACCTGACGGCGTCCGACGGCGGGCCGGTCGAGGCGGTGGTGTCGGGGGTGTTCCGTCCCGCGGACCCGGGCGCCGCGACGTGGCACGACGCGCCCGACCTCCTCGACCCGCGCGTGTCGACGACGGGCCCCGCCACGACCACCGACGCGGCCGCGCTGCTCTCGGACGAGTCGCTGGCCGCGGCGGTGGCGGCGGTGGGCCCGCGGGAGGTGCAGCGCACCGTCCGGGTCGCCCTCGAGCCCGCGCGGGTGGGCGTCGCGGCCGCCGACCGGGTGCTCGCCGAGCTGCCGGCGCTGCAGGCCTCGCCCGGCACGATCGGCTGGGGTGCGTCCGGCGGGTCCCTGCACTCGAGCGCGGTGGGCGTGCTCCGGGCGGCGGCCGCGGACCTCGCGGCCGCGCGGGCCGCCGCGACGTCGCTCGTCGTGGGCGGGGTGGGCGTGGGTGCGCTGCTCGTCGTCCTCACCGCGGGGCTGCTCGCCGGGCGCCGGGCCGGCGAGCTCGCCACCCGGCGCGCCCGGGGTGCGGCGCTGCCCGCGCTGGCCGTCGAGCTCGGGGTCGAGGCGGTCGTCGTCACCGGGGTGGGTGCGCTGGCCGGCGTGGTCCTGGCCGGTGCCGTCGTGCCCGGGGCGGTGCCCGTCGGGGCCGTGCTCGCCCTCGCGGGGCTCGCCGCGCTCGCGCCGCCCGTCGCGGCGCTGCGCGTCGCGCACGGTGCGGCGGACCCCGGCCGGCGGCGGCGGGCCGGCGACCGGGCCGGCCGCGGGGCCGACGCCCGGGGCCGGCGGCTGGCCACGGAGCTCGCGCTGGCGGCGCTGGCGGCGGGCTCGGTCGTGGCGCTGCGCGCGGGCGCGGCGGGCGGCGCCCCGGGAGCCGGGACCGGCG
>NZ_JBYTEP010000030.1:0-50134 GCF_058792015.1 Cellulomonas sp. EB106-03-03-XG116 | reverse complement strand
CGCCCACGCCGCGAGCGGGCCCGCCGCGACCCCCGCGCCCGACGGCGCCGCCGACGGCGACCCCCGGCTCGGCCCGGTCGAGGTGCGCCGCTCCCGCCGCCGGTCCCGCACCGTCACCGCCTACCGCGAGGGCGGCCGGACGATCGTCGCCATCCCCGCCCGGTTCACCCGGGCGCAGGAGCGCGAGTGGGTGCGCCGGATGCTCGACCGGCTCGCCACCCAGGAGCAGCGCCGACGCCCGTCCGACGACCAGCTGGTGCGCCGCGCCGCCGAGCTCAGCCAGCGCTACCTGGGCGGCCGCGCCGTCCCGTCGAGCGTGCGGTGGTCGGGCAACCAGGGCCGGCGCTGGGGCTCGTGCAGCGTGGGGGACGGCAGCATCCGGCTGTCCGACCGGCTGCGCGGCATGCCCCCGTGGGTCACCGACTACGTGCTGCTGCACGAGCTCGCCCACCTGCTGCACGCCGGCCACGGCCCGGAGTTCTGGGCCGAGCTCGAGGCGTACCCGCGCACCGAGCGGGCGCGCGGGTTCCTCGAGGGCTACTCCTTCGCGGAGCGCGCGCCGGGGGAGGGCGGCGACGCCGGGGAGGCACCCGGCGCCGAGGAGGACGTGGCCGACCCCGAGGCGGACTGACCGCCCCGGGGTCCGGACCGGCTCAGCGGGCCGGCTGGTCGCCGCCGGGGGGCGTCCCGGGCTCGCCGTCCGCCGGACCGCCCGCGGCACCGTCGTCGCCGGGGCCCTCGCCGAGGATCTCCGCCAGCGCCCGGTCCAGGTCCGCGTGCTCGCCCTCGGCCGCGGCCCGCCGCCCGGCGTACCCGGCCGGGTCGTCGAGGTCCTCGGCCGTCGGCAGCAGGTCGGGGTGGTCCCACACGGCGTCGCGCGCCTCCGGCCCCTGCTCGCGGGCGATGCGCGCCCACAGCGCGGCGGCGTCCCGCGACCGGCGCGGCCGCAGCTCGAGGCCGACCAGCGTCGCGAACGTCTGCTCGGCGGGGCCCCCGGCGGCGCGGCGGCGGCGGATCATCTCGCGCAGGGCGACGGCGTGCGGCAGGTGGGGGAGCGCCGCCGTGGCGACGACCTCGTCCACCCAGCCCTCGACGAGCGCCAGCGCGGTCTCCAGCCGGGCGAGCACGGCCTGCTGCTCGGGCGTGGTCTGCGGGGCGAACACCCCGGAGGACAGCGCGCCCTGCAGCGCGGCCGGGTCCGTCGGGTCGATGGCCCGGACCGACTCCTCGAGGCTCTCGACGTCGATGGTGATGCCGCGGGCGTAGGCGTCGACGGCGGCGAGCAGGTGGCCGCGCAGCCAGGTGACGTGCGTGAACAGCCGGGCGTGCGCCGCCTCGCGGAGCGCCAGGAACAGCCGCACCTCCTCGAGGGGGATCTCCAGGCCGTCGGCGAACGCGGCGACGTTGCCCGGCACCAGCGCGGTCGCGGGCTCGGCGACGAGCGGCAGTCCCGCGTCGGTCAGACCGAACACCTCGCGGGACAGCGAGCCGGCCGCCTGGCCGACCTGCATGCCGAACACGAGCGCGCCGAGCTGGCGCATCATCGCGGCGGGGTCGAGGCCGCCGGCGCCGAACCCCGCCGGGAGCTCCATGCCCTCGGGCAGCTGGTCGGCGAGGGTCGCGGCCAGGGCCGTCGACATCGACGTCGCGACCGGCTCGGTCAGCGTGCGCCAGGTCGGCAGGGTCTGCTCGACCCACTCGGAGCGGGACAGGGCGCGCACGTGCCCGCCGGCCGGCGGCAGGTCGGTGGCCGCGTCCAGCCACAGCTCCGCGACACCCAGCGCCTCGGTCGCCTGGCGCTGCTCGGCCGGGCTGAGGGTCGGGTCGCCGCCGGTGACCGCCTGCTGCCGGGCCATGTCGTGGGCGACGTCCCAGTTCACGGGGCCGTCGCCGCTCGACGACAGCATCCGCTGGACCTGGGCGATCACCTGGTTCATCAGCATCGGGTCGTCGGGCAGGCCGGACGCGCGGGCCATCTCCGCGGGGTCGAGGCCCTGCTCGCGCATCTGGCGCAGCGCCTCGTCCGCGCCCGGGCCGAACATCTGGCGCAGCATCTGCTCCCAGGCGGCGCCGTCGGAGGGCTCGCCGGGCTGGCGCGCGGTGGGGTCGTCGGTCATCTCGGTGCTCCCGGGCTCGTCGTGGTGCCACCGTAACCACACCCCCGCGCACCGGGACCAGGTCGTCACCCCCGGTTCGCTGAGGGCGCACGCGACCCTCACGGGTCCGTGCGGCATGATCGTCCGGTGCACGCCCAGCCCGGAACCCCCTCGGACCCCGACGCGTCGGCCGCGGGCCGGACCGACCCGCTCGACGGCGCCGCCGGCAGCCCGCCCCTCGGCGACGCCGCGGCGGACGCGCCCGAGGACCTCCGCGAGCCCGCCCCGCCGGTGACCCGGCGCGCGGCGCTGCTCTCCGGCGGCGTCCTGCTCACGGCGGTGCTGCTGGTCGTGCTGCTGCTGATGCCGGTCCCGTACGCGGTCAACTCGCCCGGACCGACGCTCGACACCCTCGGGGAGCACGACGGCCAGGCGCTCATCACGGTCGACGGCGCCGAGACCTACGACTCCACCGGGCAGCTGCGGCTCACCACCGTCTCCACCACCGGCGGCCCGGGCTACCCGTCCAGCGTGCTCGGCGTGCTGCAGGGCTGGCTGAGCCCGTCGCGGCGGGTGCTGCCGGTCGAGTCGGTGTTCCCGCAGGACGCGACCCAGGAGCAGCTGGACGAGCAGAACGAGGCGCAGATGGTGTCCTCGCAGGAGAACGCGACCGTCGCGGCGCTCGAGGAGCTCGGGTACACCGTCCCGGTCACGCTCACCGTGCACGACGCGGTCGAGGGCTCGGGCGCGGAGGGCGTGGTCGAGGAGGGCGACGTGCTCCTGTCCTACGACGGGACGGCCCTCACCTCGTACGGCCAGCTCATCGACCTGCTGGACGGCACCGACCCCGGGACGACGGTCACGCTCGGCGTGCAGCGCGACGGGTCGGAGGTCGACCTCGAGGTCGTCACGGGCGCCCGCGAGGACGGCTCCGGCAGCCAGCTCGGCGTGTACATCGACCCGACGTTCGACCCGCCGGTGGACGTGTCCATCCGGATCGACCAGATCGGCGGCTCCAGCGCCGGCACGATGTTCGCGCTCGGGATCATCGACAAGCTCACCCCCGACGACGAGGCGAACGGCCAGGTCATCGCCGGCACCGGCACCATGGACCTCAACGGCGCCGTCGGCCCGATCGGCGGCATCCGGCAGAAGATGGCCGGCTCGCTCCGGGACGGCGCCGAGTGGTTCCTCGCGCCCGCCGGCAACTGCGACGAGGTCGTCGGGCACGTCCCGGACGGGCTGACGGTCGTGAAGATCGCGACGCTGCACGAGGCGCGCGAGGCCGTCGAGGCGATCGGCGCCGGGGAGGCCGGCGACCTGCCGACCTGCACGGCGGCGGACGCGGCCGACGCGGGCTGAGCCCCCCGGGGGGACTCAGGCGAACGTCGCCCGCAGACCCTCGACCAGCCCGGGCACCACGTCCTCGCCCTGGCCCACGGCGTCGTCCCGGTCCTCGGACCGCTGCCGCACGGCGCACCAGGACGGGCCGCCCCGCAGCACCCCGACCGCGAGCCGCACGTCCTGCCGCTGCGGGTGCGCGAGCAGCGCGGCTAGCGCGGCGTCGGGGTCCTCCGGCAGGCCCTCCTCGGCCTCCGGCGGCAGCACGATCCGCTCGACCGTGAGCGCCGCGCCGTCGACGCCCTCGGGCCAGGCGATCGCGCCGAGCAGGCCCTCCAGGTCGTCGCTCGCGGGCAGGCCCTCCTGCTCCACCGAGGTGAGGTGGTCGGGGTCGGCGGCCGCGGCGGCCAGCACGTCGGGCGGCAGCTGCGACGCGAGCGCCGGCTCGGCGTCGAGGGCCGCCTGCGTCCGGACCAGGGCGAACACCCGCACGGGGCCGTCCCAGCCGCCGGTGGCGACGTGCCGCTCGATCTCGACGACCGCGGCCGCGAGGGCGCGCTGGGCGGGGGTGCTGGCGTGGGTCTCGGGCGTCTGCGTCACGGGTGCCATCCTCGCACCCGCGCCAGGTGGGGCGGCCGGGCACCCGGCGCGGGTGCGCGGGGTGCGGGCTGTGGGAACCTGGGGCCCACCTGGCGCGTTGTGCGAGCGTGTGCGTCGGGTGCAGCCCGGTGCGTGCACGCGTGACCCGTACCCGACGACGAGGACCTCAAGGCCGTGACCTTCGCCAACCCGTCCGCCCGACAGCCCCGGGGGCCACGACCGCCCCGGCCACCGAGAGGCGCCGCCGGCCGCCGCCGGCCGAGCCCCCTCGCGATCACCGTCGTGGTGCTCGCCCTGGTCGTCGTGGCCGTGCTGCTGCTCGCCCAGTTCTGGACCGAGGTCCTGTGGTTCGACCAGCTGGGCTTCTCCCAGGTCCTGTGGACCCAGTGGCTGACCCGCGGGGCGCTGTTCCTCGCCGGCCTGCTGGTCATGGGCGGGGCCGTGTTCGCCAGCCTCGCGATCGGCTACCGCACCCGGCCCGTCTACGCACCCTCCAACCAGGAGCAGGCGAGCCTCGACGCCTACCGCGAGGCCGTCGAGCCGCTGCGCCGCGTCGTGCTCGTCGCGGGCCCCGCCGTGCTCGGCCTGTTCGCCGGCATCGCGGCCTCCCAGCAGTGGAGCTCGATCCAGCTCTGGATGAACAGCACCGAGGTCGGCCGCGAGGACCCGCAGTGGGGCCTCGACCTGTCGTTCTACATGTTCCAGCTGCCCGGCATGCGGTTCATCGTCAGCTTCCTGATGGCCGTCACGGTGCTGTCCGGCATCGCCGCCGTCGCGACGCACTACCTGTACGGCGGGTTCCGGGTCGGCGGCTCCGCCGGCACCCCGCGCATGACGCGCGCTGCCCGGGTGCACCTGTCCGTGATCGCCGCCGTCCTCATGGTGCTGATCGCGGCCAACTACTTCCTCGACCGCTACTCGATCCTGACGCAGGAGGGCGACCGGTTCGCCGGCGCCTCGTACACCGACGTCAACGCCGTCATCCCGTCCAAGAGCATCCTCGCGGGCGTGGCGCTGCTGGTCGCCGTCATGTTCGTCGTGACGGCGGTGCGCGGCACCTGGCGGCTGCCGGCCATCGGCGTCGGCCTGATGATCGTCAGCGCCGTCGCCATCGGCGGCATCTACCCGGCGGTCGTCCAGCGGTTCCAGGTGAACCCGAACCAGCAGGACGCGGAGTCGGAGTTCATCCAGCGCAACATCGACGCCACCCTGGCCGCCTACGGCCTCGAGGACGTGGAGACCAGCGACTACAACGCGAGCGTCACGGCCGAGCCGGGCGCGCTGCGCGAGGACGCGGAGACCACCGCGTCGATCCGCCTGCTCGACCCGCAGGTGGTGTCGGACTCGTTCCGCCAGCTCGAGCAGATCCGCGGGTTCTACTCCTTCCCCGACACCCTGTCGGTCGACCGGTACGACGTGGCCGACGAGAGCCGCGACACCGTGATCGCCGTCCGCGAGCTCGACCTGGACGGCCTGGACGCCCAGCGCCGGAACTGGACGAACGACGCGACCGTCTACACCCACGGGTTCGGCGTCGTCGCGGCGTACGGCAACACCACCACGTCGAGCGGCGCGCCCGAGTTCTGGGAGGGCGGCATCCCGTCGTCCGGCGAGATGGGCGAGTACGAGCCGCGGATCTACTTCGGCCAGAGCTCGCCGAACTACTCGATCGTCGGCGCCCCCGAGGGCTCCGAGTGGGAGCTCGACTACCCGGACGACGAGTCGGGCGGCGCGGTGAACACCTCGTTCCCGACCGACGAGGTCTCGGCCGGCCCGGAGATCGGGACGTTCTGGAGCAAGCTGCTCTACTCGATCAAGTTCGGCTCCGAGCAGATCCTGTTCTCCGACCGCGTGACCTCCGAGTCGCAGATCCTCTACGACCGCGACCCGGTCGACCGCGTCCAGAAGGTCGCGCCGTACCTCACGCTCGACGGCCGGGTGTACCCCGCGGTCGTCGACGGGCGGGTCAAGTGGATCGTCGACGGGTACACGACGTCGAACCAGTACCCGTACGCCGCGGCGCAGTCCCTCGAGGACGCCACCGTGGACTCGCTCACCGAGACGTCGACCACCATCGCGGCCCTGCAGCCCGAGAAGGTCAACTACATCCGCAACTCGGTGAAGGCCACGGTCGACGCCTACGACGGCAGCGTCACGCTGTACGCCTGGGACGCCTCCGACCCGGTCCTGCAGGCCTGGAGCAACGTCTTCGACACCTCGCTCGAGCCGGTGTCCGAGATCAGCTCCGAGCTGATGAGCCACATCCGGTACCCCGAGGACCTGTTCAAGGTGCAGCGCACCCTGCTCGGCACCTACCACGTGACCGACCCGGGCCAGTTCTTCTCGGGCAACGACGCGTGGCGCACGCCGAACGACCCGACGGCCTCCGGCCAGAGCGTCGCGCAGCCGCCGTACTACCTGACGCTGGAGATGCCGACGCAGGACGCGGCCACGTTCTCGCTGATGTCCACGTACGTGCCCGCGGGCGGCAACGCCCGTGACGTGCTCACGGGGTACATCGCCGTGGACGCCGAGGCCGGGTCGGCCGAGGGCGAGCCGGCGGAGGGCTACGGCAAGATCCGGCTGCTGGAGCTGCCACGCGACTCCACCGTCCCCGGGCCGAACCAGATGAACAACAACTTCTCGTCCAACCCGGACGTGTCGAACGAGCTGAACATCCTGGCGCGGGGCGACTCCCAGGTCATCCGCGGCAACCTGCTCACGCTGCCCGTCGGCGGCGGCCTGCTCTACGTGCAGCCTGTGTACGTCCAGGCGGCGAGCGGCACCCAGTTCCCGCTGCTGCAGCGCGTGCTGGTGTCGTTCGGCGACCAGATCGGGTTCGCGAGCACCCTCGACGAGGCGCTGGACCAGGTGTTCGGCGGCGACGACGGCACGTCCGCGGGCGACGCCGGCAACGAGATCACGCCGCCCGACACGGGCGGGGACACCGGGGGCGACACGGGCACGGGCGACGGCACCGCCACGCCCGCGCCGACCCCGGCCCCGACGGGTGACGCGGGCGCCGGCGCGGCCGACGCCCAGACCCGGCTGACGCAGGCGATCGACCGGGCCACCCAGGCGTACCAGGACGGTCAGGCCGCGCTGGCGGACGGCGACTTCGCCGCCTACGGCGAGGCGCAGTCCCGGCTGCAGGCGGCCCTGGAGGACGCCGCGGCGGCCGACGCGGAGCTGGGCGGCTCGGGCGGCTGACCCCGGGACGCGCGCACGGCGGCGGGCCCGGTGTGACCGAGGGCACGGGGGCTGGATTTGGACTGGCCGTCACCCTGGCGTAACGTAGTGATCACCGACGCGGGGTGGAGCAGCTCGGTAGCTCGCTGGGCTCATAACCCAGAGGTCGCAGGTTCAAATCCTGCCCCCGCTACACAGTGCCGATGCAGATCGGTCGCGAAGGCCCGGACCACACGGTCCGGGCCTTCGTCGTTCTCCGGGCGAGCAGCCGCCGTGGGCGGGGTGGCGCGGGCCGCGTGCTGGTGCTGGGGCGCGCGGCCCGGACGGGGTCCCGGCGCCCCGAATAGGTCCCGGCGCCGGACTCGCGTAGGGTGGGCGACACCGACGCGGGGTGGAGCAGCTCGGTAGCTCGCTGGGCTCATAACCCAGAGGTCGCAGGTTCAAATCCTGTCCCCGCTACCACGGACGAAGGCCCGGACCACGTGGTCCGGGCCTTCGTCGTCCCGCCTCAGCCCTGCGAGCGCCCGATGAGCTCGAGGGTGTCGACCACGCGGTTCGAGAAGCCCCACTCGTTGTCGTACCAGGCCACGACCTTCACGTGCCTGCCGTCGACCCGCGTCAGGTGCGAGTCGAAGACCGACGACGCCGGGTTCCCGACGATGTCGGACGAGACGAGGAAGTCCTCGGAGTACTCGAGCACCCCGGCGAGCGGTCCGGCCGCCGCGGCGCGGTACGCGGCCAGCACGTCCTCGCGGGTGACGTCGCGGGTGACGGTCGCGTTGAGCTCGACGAGCGAGCCCACCGGGACGGGCACGCGGATGGAGTCGCCGGACAGCCGCCCGTCCAGCTGCGGCAGCACGAGCCCGATCGCCTTGGCGGCGCCCGTGGTCGTCGGGACGATGTTGACCGCGGCCGCCCGCGCGCGCCGGGGGTCCCGGTGCGGGCCGTCCTGCAGGTTCTGCTCCTGCGTGTAGGCGTGCACGGTCGTCATGAACGCGTGCTCGATCCCGGCCAGCTCGTCGAGGACGAGGGCCAGCGGGGCGAGGGCGTTGGTCGTGCACGAGGCGTTCGAGATCACGGTGTGCGCGGCCGGGTCGTAGGCGTCGGTGTTCACGCCGTACGCGATCGTGACGTCCGCCCCGTCGGACGGCGCGCCGACGAGCACGGCGCGCGCGCCGGCGTCGAGGTGGCCGCGGGCGGCGGCGGCGCTCGCGAACCGCCCGGTCGACTCCAGCACGACGTCGACCCCGAGCTCCGCCCACGGCAGCCGGGCCGGCTCGCGCTCGCCCAGGACCGCGATGCGCCGACCGTCGACGACGAGGTGGTCGCCGTCGACGGACACGGGGCGGCCGAGCCGGCCCGCGGTGGAGTCGAAGGCGAGCAGGCGGGCGAGGGCGGCCGGCTCGGCGAGGTCGTTGACGGCGACGACCTCGAGGTCGTTGCCGCGCTCGAGGAGCGCGCGCAGGACGTTGCGGCCGATGCGTCCGAAGCCGTTGATGGCGACGCGGGTCATGGAGATCCTCCCGGTGGTGTCCGTGGGTGACGCCACCAGCCTCGGCGTGCCGGCGCCGCGCCGACAGCGGCGTGGGCGCCATGGTCCGCACGGATCTCGCCAGCGTCACGTCGCGGGTCGCGCCGGGCTACTCGCCCCGCGCGAACGTCCGCCGGTACTCGCTCGGCGTCGTCCCCAGCACCCGCTGGAAGTGCCGCCGAAGGTTCGCCCCCGTCCCCAGCCCGACGTCCACGGCCACCTGCTCGACGGACCGCTGCGAGCGCTCCAGCAGCTCGCGGGCCACGTCCACCCGGGCGCGCAGCACCCACTCCATCGGCGTGTACCCGGAGTCCTCGACGAACCGGCGCGAGAACGTGCGCGGCGACACCGCCGCGTGCCGGGCCAGCGCCTCCAGGGTCAGCGGCTCCCCGAGCCGGTGCAGCGCCCACTCCCGGGTCGCGGCGAACCGCTCGCCGAGCGGCTCCGGGACGCTCCGCGGCACGTACTGCGCCTGGCCGCCGGAGCGGTACGGCGCGGCGACGAGGCGGCGCGCGGCGTGGTTCGACGGGGCGACGCCGAGGTCGCGCCGGATGAGGTGCAGGCACAGGTCGATCCCGGAGGCGGCGCCGGCGGAGGTGAGCACCTGGCCCTCGTCGACGAACAGCACGTTCTCGTCGACGGTGACGCGCGGGTACCGGGCGGCGAACGCGCGGGTGTAGTGCCAGTGCGTCGTGGCCCGGCGGCCGTCGAGCAGCCCGGTGGCGGCCAGCGCGAACGCGCCCGTGGAGATCGCCGCGAGGTCGGCGCCCCGCGCGTGGGCGGCGAGGAGCGCGGCGACGACGGCCGGCGGCGGGTCCTCCTGGTCGGGGTGCCGGTAGCCGGGGATGAACACGACGTCGGCCCAGGCCAGCGCGTCGAGCCCGTCGGCGACGTGGTACGACAGACCGTCGCCGCCCCGGACCAGACCGGGCGCGGGGCCGCAGACGCGGACCTCGTACGGCATGCTCGGCCGGTTCGTGAAGACCTGGGCCGGGATGCCGACGTCGAGCGGCTTGGCGCCCTCGAGCACGAGCACGGCGACGCGGCGGAGGCGGGTGGCGGCCACGGCGCCAGCGTAGGGCGCGCCCGGGTCCCGCCCGGCGTCAGTCCCGACGGCGCAGCTCGACCGCGCGGCGCACCCCCCACAGGTAGTCGGCCGGTCGCTCCCAGGCGGCGAAGTGCCCGCCGCGGGCGTGCTCGCGCCAGTCCGCGACCGTGAAGAACCGCTCGGCGAACCGGCGCGGGGCGTTGACGAGGTCGTGGGCGAACACCGTGAACACGGTGGGCGCCTCGATGCGGGGCCAGTCCTTGGCGCCGCCGGCGGCGTACGGGGCGAAGGACGTCCCGATCGAGCCGGTGAACCAGTACGCGCCGACCCAGGTCAGCGCCTCGTCCGGCGTGAACGCCCGGGCCAGGTCGCCGTCGGAGTCCGTCCAGGCCACCAGCTTCTCGACGATCCACGCCGCCAGGCCCGCGGGGGAGTCGCCGAGCGCCGCCGCGAGCGTGCCGGGCCGGGTGGCCTGCTGGTGCATGTAGCCGCCCTGCTCCGCCTGCCACCGGTGCCCGTACGCGACGTAGGCCCGCTCCTCCTCGCTCAGGTCCCCGGGCAGGTCGACGAGGAAGTGGTACTGCGAGACGTCGGTGAGGTGCAGCGCGGTGACGGCCTCGGGGTGCCGGGCGGCGAGCGCCTCGGCGACGTCGCACCCCACGTCGCCCGCCGACACGACGTAGCGGTCGAACCCGAGCTCGCGCAGGGCCCCGGCGACGGCGTCGGCCATCGCGACGGCGGAGAGCCCACCCCCGTCGACCGGGGCCGCGAACGGGAACCCGGGCAGCGCCGGGACGACCACCGTCAGGTCCGCCAGCGCGGGGAGCACCCGCTCGAAGCGCAGCACCGAGTCGGGCCAGCCGTGCAGCAGGACCACGACCGGGGCGTCGGGTGCCCCACGGCGGACGATCGCCCGCACCGGGACCGCCGCCTCTTCGGTCTCGTACCAGGGCTGGGCGGCGATGCGCTCCTCCTGGGCGCGCCAGTCGAACCCGGTGCGCCAGTGCGCGAGGAGGCCGGCGAGCACGTCGGGGTCGACCCCGGTCGGCCGGTCCAGGGCGGGAGCCGGCACGGTGCGGGTCCGGGCCAGCCGGTCGGTCAGGTCGTCGAGCGCGTCCGGGGTGACCCGGACGAAGGCGTGCTCGCGCATGCGCGTCCCCTCGTCGGTCGTCGTGCGGTCCAGCGTGCGGTCACGTCTCAACCTGGCACCAGGGTCCGACACGCCACCACCCGGCGGTCACCCGGCGAGCGCCGGCGGCCCCGGCCCGGCCGCCGGGCGCCCCGCACGGTCAGACCGTGAAGCGCCCGACCACGTCCTTCAGCCCGGCGGACATCCGGGCCAGCGACGCGACCGCCTGCCGGGACTCGGACACCCCCCGCGTGGTCGTGCCCGCCGCCTCCGCCACCCCGGAGATGGTCGAGGCGATCTCCGACGACCCCGTCGCGGCCTCGGACACGCTGCGGTTCATCTCCGCGGTGGTCGACGTCTGCTGCTCGACGGCGCTGGAGATCGTCATCTGGTAGTCGTTGATCCGGGCGATGATCGCGCTGATCTCGTCGATCGCGGCCACGGCCCCGTCGGCGTCGCCCTGGATCGAGTCGACTCGGCGCGCGATCTCGTCCGTCGCCCTGGCCGTCTCCTGCGCCAGCTCCTTCACCTCGCCGGCGACCACCGCGAACCCCTTGCCCGCCTCGCCCGCGCGGGCGGCCTCGATGGTGGCGTTGAGCGCCAGCAGGTTCGTCTGCTCGGCGATCGAGGTGATGAGCTTGACGACGTTGCCGATCTCCTTGCTGGACTCGCCCAGCCGGCCCATCGTGGCCGTGGTGTCGCCGACGGTGGCGACGGCGCGGTTCGCGACCTCCGCGGCCAGGGTGGCGTTGCGGGCGATCTCCTGGATGGACGCCCCCATCTCCTCCGACCCCGCGGCGACGGTCTGGACGTTCCGGGACACCTGCTCGGCGGCGGCGGACACCACCCCGGCCTGGGCCGACGTCTCCTCGGCGGCGGCGGCGATCTGGCCGGTCGTCGACGACATCTGCTCCGCCGCCGACGCGAGGGAGCCCGACGAGGTGTCGATGGTGCCGATGATGTCGCGCAGGTTCGCCACGGCGGAGTCGAGCGCCGCGCCCATCGCCCCGACCTCGTCCCGCGAGGTGAGGCCGGCGCGGACCGTCAGGTCACCGTGCTCGATGCCCTCGGCGACCCTGCGGACCCGGGCGAGGCCGCGGACGATCGACCGGGCGACCAGCATCCCGACGCCGACGGCGAGCGCCGTCCCCAGCACCAGCAGGACGATCACCTGCGTGCGGTTCGACTCGAAGCCGCGCTGCGCCGCCCGGGCCGCCGCGGCGGCGTCCTCCTCCTCGCCGGACACGAGCTGCGCCATGCTGCTGCCCATCGTGTCGATGATGTCCTGCGCCTCGCCGTCACGGATCGCCGTGTACAGCTCGTCGTCGCCGGCGCGGCTGGCCGGCAGCATCTTCTCGTCGCGGAGCCTCGCGTAGCCGTCGAGGGCGGTGACGAAGTCGGACAGCTCGGCGCGGGCGTCCTCGTCGAGGTCGAGCTCCTGGTAGGCAGCGACGGCGTCGCGCACCTCGGCCTCCGCCGCGGCGATCTGCTGCTCCGCGGCGTCCTTGTCGGCGGGGCCGTCGGCGATCATGTGGTTGGCGAGGGCGAACCGCATCTCCACCGTGGCCCGCCGGATGGCGGCGGCGTTCTGCAGCCCGATGACGTTCTCGCGGTACAGGGACGCGGTCGCGTCGTTCGTGCGGGCGAGCGCCGCGATGCCCGTGACGCCGACGAGCGCACCGACCAGCGATGCGAGCAGGACGGCGGTGAGGATGCGGGTGCTCACGCCACGGTCGCGGATCCACGACCTGGCGGTGGTGCGGCGTGCGGGTGTGGTGCTCATGTCGGCGCCTTCGTCTTCGTGCGTCGGGCGGTACTGCCCCCTGGAGCCCGTCCGATCGGCGCCGGAGCGGGCGCGGAGAGGGGCCGGAGGTCCCGGGTGGGGAGCACCGCCCCGGCGATCCGCGGCCGGGCGCCGGCGGTTCACCCGGACGGCCGACCCCGGACGGGCGACCCCGGAGGCACGGGCCCGCGGTCGCCCGCGCGAGCCGTCCGGGATACAACGGGTGCCATGGCCGACGTGCACCGCGAGATCGAGCGCAAGTACGCCACCGGCCCGGACGTCGAGCTCCCGGCGCTGACCGAGCTCCTGGCCGGGGCCGCGGGGCTGCCCGACGGCGGGACCCCCGTCGCCACGAGCGACGAGGCCGTCGAGCTCGTCGCGACCTACTTCGACACCGCCGACCTCCGGCTGGCCGCGGCCGGGCTGACGCTGCGCCGTCGCACGGGCGGCGACGACGCGGGCTGGCACCTCAAGGTCCCGGCGGGGCCGGACGAGCGGTCCGAGGTCCGGCTGCCGCCCGGACGGGCCGTGCGCACCGTGCCGGCGTCGCTGCGCGCGTTCGTGCACGCGGCCACGCTCGGCGCGACCCTCCGGCCGGTCGCGGAGGTGCGGACGTCCCGCGCCGTGCACCGGTTGGCGGACGCGACGGGCCGGGTGCTGCTGGAGCTGGTCGACGACCGGGTGACGGCGCGCCGGGTCCGGCCGTCGGGGTCGACCGGGGACGTCGTGAGCGCGCCCGAGGAGTGGCGCGAGGTCGAGGTCGAGCTGGTCGAGGGCGCGGGCGGCCTGCTGGACGCCGTCGAGGAGCGGCTCGCCGCCCTGGGCGTGCACCCGGCGGAGCAGCGCTCCAAGCTGGAGCGGGTGCTCGGGCCGGCCGAGGAGCACGTGAGCACCCGTCGCCGGCCGACGCCGAAGTCCCCCGCCGGGGACGTGGTGGTCGGCTACGTGGCCGACCAGGTCGACCGGTTGCGGGAGCAGGACCCGCGCGTCCGGCTCGGCGCCGCGGACGCGGTGCACCAGATGCGCGTGGCCGCCCGGCGGGTGCGCAACGCGCTGCGGACGTTCCGCCCGCTGTTCGAGCCCGGCGTCGTGCGGCCGCTGCGCGACGAGCTCGGCTGGCTGGCGGACGTGCTCGGCCGGGCCCGGGACGCGGAGGTGCTGCGCGAGCGGGTGCGGTCCGCGGTCGGGGGCCCGGGGGCGGAGGAGGCCGTCGGGTCGGGGACGCACGCGGCCGCGGCGGCCGCGGACGCGGAGCTCGGCCGGGCGGCGCGGGACGCGCTCGACGCGCTGCTCGGCGAGCTCGACGGGGACCGGTACCGGCGGCTGCTGCGCGACCTCGCGGCGTTCGTGGCCGAGCCGCGGTACTCCGACGAGGGGCGGCGGCGGGCCCGGCGGGTGCTGCCCGCCCAGGTCGCCCGGCGGGACCGGACGGTGCGGCGCCGGCTGCGGCGCGCGCGCCGGGTGCCCGAGGGGCGGCGCCGCGACGACGCGCTGCACGACGCCCGCAAGGCCGCGAAGGCCGCCCGGTACGCGGGGGAGTCGGTCGCGGGCGTGCTCGGGAAGGACGCCGCCCGGTATGCGCGCCGGATGGAGGACCTGCAGGAGGTGCTCGGCGAGCACCACGACTCGGTGGTCGCGCGGGCGCGGCTCCGGGAGCTCGCCCGGCACGCGCCGAGCACCGAGGTGGCGTTCCTGCACGGCCGGCTGCACGCCCTGGAGGAGGCGCGCGGCCGGGAGACCGAGCGCGCGGCGCGCGGCGTCGCCCGCGCGGCGGGCAAGGCCCGGCTGCGCCGCTGGCTCGGCTGACGCGCGCGCGGCGCCCGTCTCCGCCACGCTGGTCCCGGGCGTCCGAGCCGGGGAAGGGGTGGTCAGCGTGCCGGAGCGGCGGCGCCGCGCGACGGCGGCGGGGAAGGGCACGGCCCCGGCGCGCGGGCTGGAGACCTACCGGTCGATGCGGGACTTCGACCGCACCGCGGAGCCCGCGGGGGGCGGGACGCCGGCGGCGGGCGACCCGGGGGCGCCGCGGAGGTTCGTCGTGCAGCGGCACCGCGCCCGGCGGCTGCACTACGACGTGCGGTTCGAGGTCGACGGGGTGCTGGTGTCCTGGGCGGTGCCGCGCGGCCCGACCCTCGACCCGGACGTGCGCCGGATGGCCGTGCACGTCGAGGACCACCCGCTGGAGTACGAGGACTTCGAGGGCGTGATCCCGGCCGGTGAGTACGGCGGCGGCGACGTGATCGTGTGGGACCGCGGCACCTGGGAGCCGCACGGCACCGACGACCCGGCGGCGACGATCGCGGCGGGCGAGCTGCACGCCGACGTCCACGGCGAGAAGCTGCGCGGCCGGCTGGTGCTGGTGCGGCGCGGCGAGCCGGGCGCGGACGGCAAGGAGCAGTGGATCCTGGTGCACAAGCACGACGAGCACGCCGAGAAGGGCTGGGACGCGGAGGACCACCCGCGGTCCGTGCTGAGCGGCCGGACCAACGACGAGGTCAAGGCCGACCCCGACCGGCTGTGGCGGTCCGACCGCCCCGCCGCCGAGGCGTCCGTCGACCTGCGGGCGCCGCAGGCCGGGCCGCCGACCGACGACGAGCTCGCCGCGCTCGACGACCTCGGCCCGGACGGCGGGACCTGGGAGGTGCACGGCCGCCGGCTCAAGGTGACGAACCTCGACAAGGTGCTGTTCCCGGCGCGCGACGGCGAGGAGCCGGTGACCAAGCGCGAGCTGCTCCGGTACGCCGCGCGGGTCGCGCCCGTGGTGCTGCCGTACCTGCACGGCCGCGCGCTGAACATGCACCGGTTCCCGCAGGGCGCCGGCACCGCGGGGTTCTGGCACAAGGAGCTGCCGACGCACGCGCCCGACTGGCTGCCGCGCTGGGACAACCCGGAGGCCGACTCCGGCGACAGCCGCACGTACCTCGTCGTCGACGAGCCGGCGGCGCTGATCTGGGCGGCGAACTTCGGGGCGCTGGAGTGGCACGCCTGGACGTCCCGCACCGACGCGCCCCGGAGCCCGACGTACGCGCTGGTCGACCTCGACCCCGGGCCGTCGACCGCGTGGGAGGACGTGCTGCTGCTCGCCCGGTTGCACCGGGACGCGTTCGAGCACCTGGGCGTGCGCGCCGTGCCGAAGGTGACCGGGCAGCGCGGCATCCAGATCTGGATCCCGATCGCGACCGGCCCGTCGTTCGACGACACCCGCGCGTGGGTCGAACGGGTCTCGCGGACCGTCGGCGCGGTCGTGCCCGACCTGGTGAGCTGGAAGTGGGAGGTCAAGGCGCGCGGCGGTCAGGCGCGGCTCGACTACACGCAGAACGCCATCAACAAGACGCTGGTGGCGCCGTACAGCCCGCGGGCGCGCGCCGGGGCGCCGGTGTCCGCACCGATCACCTGGGACGAGCTCGACGAGCCGTGGCTGCGGCCGGACGCGTTCACGATCCGCACGGTGCTCGACCGGGTGGCGGAGCGGGGGGACCCGTTCCGGGTGCTGCTCGGGCCGGGGCAGGTGCTGCCGCGGCTGGCGTGAGCGCGGCGCGCCCGGGCGAGGGTGCGGCGGGCTTCGGGCTGCCGGGCGCGCGGGTGCCGGGGCGACGAGGTCGGCGGAACGCGACGAGGTCGTCACCAGGCGACGAGGTCGTCACTCGTGAGTGACGACCTCGTGCGGAGGTGACGACCTCGGCGCCCGGGGCCGGGGCCGGGGCGGGCCCGGCGGGCCGGGTCAGTGGCGGCGGCGGGCCGCCGCGAGGGCCGCGAGCGGGCGGCGGTGCCGCGGCCGGCGTCCGGGGTCGTCGCCCCGGGCGGCCTGCGAGCGCCGGTGCTCGAGCCGGTGCTCGAGCTCGCGCTCCTGCTGGCGGTACACGACGAGGAACAGGTCGGGGTGCACGGGGTCCTCCTGCACGGTCTGGGTGGCGGGTCGCGCCACCGGCTGGGTCGCCGCGGGGGAGGCGGTCGCGTCCTCGCGGCCCGTGGACCGAGGGTGGTGGTCCACGGGTCCATCCTCTCGCGCGCGAATCACGACGAGGCCGCTGACCTGGGGGTGGATCACCCGTCCGCGCGCCACGACGGCCCGGGGCGAGCGGGTGCGGAAGGGACCTGGGTCCCGGTTCCCGGGTGAGGTCGGGCCCGACCCGCGCCGGCGTCAGCCCGCGGCACCCGCCGGTGCCGCCAGCGCCCGCACCGTGTCGATCGTGTCCGCCTCCGCCGCGGGCTTGTCGTCGCGGTACCGCAGCACCCGCGCGAACCGGAGCGCCAGCCCGCCGGCGTACCGGGTGGACCGCTGCACGCCGTCGAACGCGATCTCCACCACCTGCTCGGGCCGCAGCGTCACGGTCCAGCCGTCGTCGGCCACCTCGAGCTCCCGGAACCGCGCGGTCTGCCAGGCGAGCATCTCGTCCGTCATGCCCTTGAACGTCTTGCCGAGCATGACGAACCCGCCGTCCCGGTCCCGGGCGCCGAGGTGGATGTTGGACAGGGAGCCGACCCGGCGGCCGGAGCCGCGCTCGACGGCGAGCACCACCAGGTCGAGGGTGTGCCGCGGCTTGACCTTGACCCAGGCGCCGCCGCGCCGGCCGGCCTCGTAGGGCGCGGCGGCGTCCTTGACGATGACGCCCTCCTGACCGGCGGCGACCCAGCCGGCGAACGCCTCCTGCGCCACGTCGGGGTCGGCGGTGACGACCCGCTCGACGGCGTGGTCCGGGGCGATGGCGTCGAGCACGGCCAGCCGGTCGGTCAGCGGCGCGTCGAGCAGGTCGACGCCGTCGCGGTGCAGGACGTCGAAGAAGAACGGGTGCAGCGCCGTGGTCGCGGCGAGCTCGGCGTCCCGGGTGGCGCTGCGGGCGGCGGTCTCCTGGAACGGGCGCGGCCGGCCGTCGGGCCCGAGCGCGAGCGCCTCGCCGTCCAGGACGACCGAGCGCACGGGCAGCGCCCGTGCGGCCTCCACGACCTCGGGCACCCGGGCGGTGATGTCGTCGAGGCTGCGGGTGTAGACCCGCACGTCGTCGCCGTCGCGGTGCACCTGGATCCGGATGCCGTCGAGCTTGGCGTCGACGACCACGGCCCGGCCGTCGAAGCCGGCGACCGCCGCGGGGACGTCGGGCGCGGAGGCGGCGAGCATCGGCCGCACCGGGCGGCCGACCGCCAGGCCGAACGCGTCCAGGGCGGCCCGCGCCGCCTCGGGGGTGGCCGCCGCGAGCGCCGCCTCGGCGACCGGTTCGCTCGCCCCCGCCAGCATCGCGGCCCGCCGGACCGCCGCGACCGGCACGCCGGCGGCCTCGGCGACGGCGTCCAGCAGCAGCGCGTCCAGGGCGCCCTGCCGCACCTCGCCCGAGACGAGCCCGGCGAGGAACCGCTGCTCGTCGGCGGTGGCGGCGCCGAACAGCTCCGCCGCGAGCGCCGACCGCGCGCCCGCGGACCCCGGGCCGGACAGACCGGCCATCCGCTCGAACGTCGCGTCCACGGCGAGGACGTCCAGCGACGGCTCGGCCGCGGGCGGCGGCAGGTCGCGCAGGGAGCGCCAGCCCAGGCCGGTGCGGCGCTGCCGGAGCTCGCCCGCGAGGTAGCGAGCGACGACGGGCACCTCGTCCGGGCCGGTGCGGCGGAGCAGGTCCACGAGCAGCGCCCGCTTGGCGAGGCGCGAGCGGGTCGCGGCCAGGCCCGCGCTGGTGGCGGCGACGTCGGCGAGCAGCACGTCCGTCATCCTGCCTCCGACCACCGACACGCGCCCGCGGGCGACGGGTGCGGCACCCCAGCCCAGCCCTGCACCGGCCGGGCGGCGACCCCTCCCGATTCTCGCGAACCACACGCCCGAATCCGGTGGCGTCGCGAGAATCGGGTGGGGATGGGAACGGTGGCCGAGCCCGGCTCACTCCGCGGAGAGCGCGCCGCGGGTGAGCCGGACCTCCTCCGCGTCGAGCTGGGCCTGCACCTCGCGCAGCACGATGTCGTCGATCCTCCGCTCGTCGCGCAGCCGCACCACCGCCGCGCGCTTGTGCGCGAGCACCGCCAGCCGGAGCGCGTCGAAGTCGGCCTCGCGCGGGCGGCCGTCGTCGGCGGGCCCGTCGCCGGCCTCCGCCAGCGCCTCCGCGTGCATCCGGTACTCCGCCTCGAGCTTGGTGACGACCTTGCCGTTCAGCCCGAGCCGCGCCGCCTCGGCCGGGAGGGCGTCCAGCGCGGCCCGGGTCGCCACCTTCTCCGCGTGGTGCCGCTCGCTCTCGACGCCGTCGTCGACGGGGAGCCGGGCCCAGCGGACGACCGCCGGCAGCGTGAGCCCCTGGAGCAGCAGCGTCGCCAGGATCACGCCGCCGGTGATGAAGATGATGACGTCGCGTCCGGGGAAGGGCGCGCCGTCCCCGGTGGTCTCGGGCACGCCCAGGGCCGCGGCCAGCGACACCGCACCGCGGAACCCCGCCCACGCCCCGGGCATCCGGTGCCGCCAGGACACCCGCCGGGTGCGCTGCACCGGGCGGCGGTCGAGCGCGCGGACGATGTACGGCGTCGTGTGGAACCACAGCATCCGGGTGCCGATCACCGCGCCGAACGCGGCGGCGGTCCAGCCCACGGCCTCGGGGAGCCGGGCGGAGGTCAGGCCGTCGGCGGCGGTGACGAGCTGCATGCCGACGAGCACGAACAGCGCGCCGTTGAGCACGTGGCTGACCACCGCCCAGAACGACTGCGACTGCACCCGGGCGGCGGCGGGGATGAGGCGCGGCCCGCTCTGGCTGATGAGCAGGCCGGCGACGACCACGGCGAGGACGCCGGACGCCTCCACGAGCTCCGCGAGCAGGAACGCGGCGAACGGGGTCAGCACGCTGATCACGCTCTGCTGGATCGCCTCGTGCATCCGCTCGCGCAGCTGGACCGCCAGCCACCACACCACCACCCCCGCGGCCGCGCCGCCGAGGTAGGAGATCGTGAACCGCCCCGCCAGGTAGCCGCCCGTGACCGGCTCGGCGACGGCGTGCACCGCGATCGCGTAGATCACCAGGGCGGTGCCGTCGTTGACCAGGCTCTCCGCGCGCAGGGTGGTGAGGGTGCGGCGCGGCATCCCGCGGGCGACCCCGGCCACGGCGGTGGCGTCGGTCGGCGCGAGCACGCCGCCGAGGATCCACGCCGGGCCCCACGGCATCCCGAGGGCGTGCAGGACGACCGCCACGACGCCCGCGGTCACCACCACGAGCAGGACGCTGGACAGCACGATCACCCGCAGGTTCGCGCGGATCTCGCGCAGCGACGTCGTCAGGCTCTCCCAGTAGAGCAGCGCGGGCAGCACCACCAGCAGCACCAGCTCCGGCGGCACCGTGAGCCCGCGGAACGCGGGGAGGAACCCGAGGGCGACCCCGAGGACGAGCAGGACCAGCGGCGGCGCGACGCCGAGCCGGCGCCCCAGGGCGGTTCCGGCCAGGAGCGCGAGCAGCACGACGACGATGAGCTCCAGCGTGAGCACGGTGCCTCCTGCGGCGGGCGGGCACCGGTCGCCCAGGGGGCGGCCGGGTGGGACGGCACGAGGATGCTCGCGCCGCCCCGACCCGGCAAGAGGGGGCGGCTCAGCCGGGGCCGGCGCCCGCCCCGGCCCCGGCGCCCGCCGCGGTGCCCGCGCTCGCACCGACGGCCACCGCGCCGGCCACCGGCGGCAGCACGCCCGTGGTCGCGAGCCGCCGGTACCAGTGCCCCGAGTCCTTCACGGTGCGGGCCATCGTGGCGTAGTCGACGTGCACGATCCCGAACCGGCGCTCGTACCCGTACGCCCACTCGAAGTTGTCCAGCAGCGACCACGCGAAGTAGCCGCGGACGTCCGCCCCGGCGTCCAGCGCCGCGCCCACCGCCTCGACATGAGCGTGCAGGTAGGCGACGCGGTCGGCGTCGTGCACGCCCCCGTCGGGCGCGACGACGTCGGGGTACGCGGCCCCGTTCTCGGTGACGTGCAGCGGGAGGTCCGGGCGGCGCCGGTGCAGGTCGACCAGCAGCTCGGTCAGCCCGGACGGGTCGACGACCCAGCCCATCGCGGTCCGCGGGCCCGGCTGGTGCCGCCAGCGGACGCCCTCGACGAGGTTGGCGGGCGGCCGGGTCGCGCCCGCGGGCGACGCCGCCTGCACGTCGGCCTCCCCGGCCGCGGCGTCCCCGGTCCCGGGCGCCGGCCCGGTCCCGGCCGTGTCCGCGCCGACCAGCGCGGTCGTGTAGTAGTTCACCCCGAGCGCGTCCAACCGCGACCGCACCAGGTCCAGGTCCCCGTCGCGCACGAACGACCAGTCGGTCAGGTGCGCGGTCTCCGCGACGACCTCCTCCGGGTAGGTGCCGTCGAGCAGCGGCCCGAGGAACACCTCGTTCGCCACCCGGTCGAGCCGCGCCTTCGCGGCCACGTCCGCGGGCGCCGCCGACGCGGCCCGGTTCACCTGGAGGTTCAGCGTGATCGCCACCGGCGCCGCGTCCCCCGCGGCGGCGCGGACCGCGCGGGCGCCGAGCCCGTGCGCGAGGTTGAGCGTGTGCACCGCGGCCAGCGCCCGAGCGGGGTCCTGCACGCCGGGCGCGTGCTCGCCGGACGCGTACCCGAGGTAGGCGGAGCACCACGGCTCGTTGAGCGTGGTCCACAGCGCGACGCGGTCGCCGAGCGCGCCCGCGACGAGGCCCGCGTAGTCGGCGAACCGCCACGCGGTGTCCCGCGCGGGCCAGCCGCCGGCGTCCTCCAGCGCCTGGGGCAGGTCCCAGTGGTAGAGCGTGACGACGGGGTCGATGCCGTGCGCGAGCAGGGTGTCGGCCAGCCGCCGGTAGAAGTCCAGCCCGGCCTGGTTGGCCGGTCCGCGCCCGGTCGGCTGCACGCGGGGCCACGCGACCGAGAACCGGTAGGCACCAAGCCCGAGGTCGGCCATCAGCGCGACGTCGTCGGCGAACCGGCGGTAGTGGTCGGTGCCGAGGTCGCCGGTGTGGCCGCCGAGCACGGCGCCGGGCGTCCGGGAGAACGTGTCCCAGATCGACGGGCCGCGGCCGTCCGCGTCCGTCGCGCCCTCCACCTGGTACGCGGCCGTGGCCGCGCCCCAGACGAACCCGTCCGGGAACCGGCGTGCCCCGCTCACCGGGCCGCCTCGAGGTCGGCCTCGAGGTCGGGCTCGCCCGCGAGCGGCTCGCCGGCGAGCGGCACGCCCCGCAGGTCGTTCGCCGACCGCAGCACCGGCGCGGACGTCAGGTCGGCCAGGTCGAGCACGGCGTCCGTCGTCACGTGGAACGTCGCCCGCTCGCCCGCCAGCAGCGTGACCAGCGCGTCGTCGACGAGCGCGTCCGCCGCGAGCCGGTCGGCGTGCAGCGTGACGTCGGCCGCGTAGGACCGGGCGACGACCTCGACCCGGTAGCCGCCGGGCTCGCGCGCGGCCGTGGCCCGCACCGCGCCCGGGTCGAGGCGGAGGTCGACGTCCTCGACGAACGCGTGCGTCGCCCGCCGCTCGGAGCCGCCGTCCGGCAGCCGCGCCGCGAGCACCTCGCCCGCCGGGTCGCGGGGCGTGGCGAGGTCCGCCGGCAGCGGCACGACGGCCACCGACCGCGGCTCGACCGCCACCGGCAGGCCGGCCGCCGCCGCCGTGACGCCGCCGAGCGTCTCCCGGCGCAGGTGGGCGGTGCCGGCCCAGGGCTCGTCGGTGTCGTTGGTCGCGACCAGCACGACCCCGCCGTCGCGCTCGGCCAGGAACAGCGTGCGCGGGGCGCCCGCCGCGCGCAGGGCGTACCAGAGCGGCTTGGGCCGCTCGGCGGAGTCGACGGCGGCCCAGGACGTGACCGGCCAGCAGTCGTTGAGCTGCCAGACGATCCAGCCCGCGGTGCGCGGCCACCAGGCGCGGTAGTGCTCGACCGCGTGCCGGACGGCGCGCGCCTGGTTGAGCTGGGCCGCCCAGTGCCAGTCGGCGAAGTCGCGCGGGACGCCCAGGTGCGGCGCCATGCCGCGGTCGAGCTTGCCGTTGCCGTCCTCGGCCTTCTGATGCACGAGGAACACCGGGTCCTCCTGCGGCAGGCGGGCGTCGGCGAGCGGGCCGCCGTCGACGGCGTGCACCCAGTCGACGAGCGTGCGCCAGGCCGGCGGGCCCTGGAACCCGAACTCCGAGCAGAACCGCGGGATCTCCGAGCGGTAGACCGTGTAGTCGACCCGGTTCCACACCTCCCACTGGTGGTGCGTGCCGCGGTCGGGGTCGTTGGGGTGCACGTCCTCGGGGTCGCGGCGCGGGGTGAACGGGCTGTTGGTGGCGTACGGGCGGGTCGGGTCCAGCTCCGCCAGCACGGCGGGGAACAGCTCCTCGGCGTACCACCGGCCCCAGGTCGCGTCGCCGAGCTGCGCCTTCCAGCCCCAGTCCTCGTGGCCCCAGACGTTCTCGTTGCCGCCGTTCCACAGCACCAGGGACGGGTGCGGCATCAGCCGCACGACGTTCTCCCGCGCCTCCGCCTCGATCTCGGAGCGCAGCGGCTCCTCCTCCGGGTACGCCGCGCAGGCGAGCAGGAAGTCCTGCCAGACCAGCAGGCCGCGCTCGTCGCACGCCTCGTAGAAGTCCTCGGACTCGTAGACCCCGCCGCCCCAGACCCGCAGCAGGTTGAGGTGCGCGTCGGCCGCCTGGTCGAGCCGGCGCGCCAGGCGCTCGCGGGTGATCCGGGTCAGGAGGTGGTCGTCGGGGATCCAGTTCGCCCCGCGCACGGCGACCGGGCGGCCGTTGACCACGAGCGTGAACCGGGTGCCGTGCTCGTCGTCGGCGGTGTCGAGGGTGACGGACCGGAAGCCGACCCGGCGGCGCCAGGTGTCCAGCGCCGCGCGGTCGTCGCCGTCGGCCGCCGCCAGCGTCACGTCCAGGTCCGCCAGCGGCTGCTCGCCGTGCCCGACCGGCCACCACACCGGGGCGCCCGGGACCGCGAGCTCGACGGCCGCCGCGGAGTCGCCCGCCGGCACGGTCACCGAGGCCGACACCCCCAGCACCGCCGCGCGGACGGTCAGCGCGGCGTCCGGGACCAGCCCCGACCGCTCCACGTCCACGTGCACCGCGACCCGGCCGGTGCCGTCGGCATCGAGCGTGACCAGCGGCCGCACCCGGGCCAGCCGGGCCACCGACCAGCGCTCGACGCGCACGGGCTTCCACAGCCCGGCGGTGCGCAGGTCCGGGCCCCAGTCCCAGCCGAACGAGCACGCCATCTTGCGGACGAAGTTGTACGGCACCGGGCTGTACGCCGAGGGGCGGTCGCCCAGGGCGTCCCGCACCTCGTCGGCGTACGCGGTGGCGGACCGCAGGTCGACGGTCAGCGCGCGCGGGGCCCGATCCGCCAGGTCCCGGACGTCGTACCGGTACGACCGGTGCATGTTCGCGGTCGTCCCGAGCACTCGCCCGCCGAGCGCCACGGTGCCCACGGTGTCGACGCCCTCCAGCACGAGGTCGACCCGCTCGCCGTCCGCGGCGGGCTCCAGCACGAGCGCCCGCTCGTACCGCCAGTCCGTGCCGTGGAACCAGCGCACGGACTCCTCGTGCGCGTCCAGGTACGGGTCCGGGATGAGGCCGGCGGCCAGGAGGTCGGTGTGCACGGAGCCGGGCACCTCGGCGGCGAGCGCGCCCGCGGCGAGGACGGCGTCGGGCACGGGGCCGGCGGTGGCGGTGACGGTCCAGCCGTCGGCGAGGGTGTGGTGCTGCACGGGTGCTCCCGGGTGTCGCAGGGGTGGCTCAGGGTGGCGCAGGGGTGTCGCAGGTGTCAGCGGCGCTCGCGGACGACGCGCACGCCGCCCGCCGGCACGGTGGTGACGGGCCCGACCTCCGCGCCGGTCAGCAGGTCGGTCCCGGACGCGGTGGCCGTGCGGTCCGCGTCGGTGTGGTTGAGCAGGAACAGGTAGGACGACCCGGCGCCGACGCGGCGGACCGCCTCGACGCCGGGGTCGGCCTCGGCGGTGCGCGGCAGCCCGGCCTCCTCGACGAGCAGGGCGGCGACCCGGTCGACGGCCGCGCGGGGCAGCGCCGCCCCGACGTACCAGGCGGCCCCGCCGTCGCCGACGGAGCGGCGGGTCACCGCCGGGCCGCCCGCCAGCGACGACGCCGCGTACCGGACGACCGCCTCGGCGCCGTCGAGCTCGACCCGCTCGGTCCAGTCCGCGACCTCGGTGCCGTCGTCCAGCCGGACGCGCTCGCCGGCCTGCAGCGGGTAGAACTCGTCGGTCCACGCGCCGAGCACGTCCTGCAGGGCGCCCAGCCCGGGCCGGACCCGGCCGGTCGGCTCGCAGACGCCGGACAGGTAGGTGACCAGCAGCGTCCCGCCGCGTTCCGGCACGGCGCGCAGCCGGTCCGCCTCCGCGTCGGACAGCACCTGCAGCGTCGGCACCAGCACCAGGTCGTAGCCGGCCAGGTCGGTCCCGGGCGGCACGACGTCGCAGAGCACCTGCCGCTCCCACAGGGCGCGGTGCCAGGTGCGCAGCTCGCGCCCGTACCGCAGCGCCCGGTGCGGGGTCAGCCCGTGCTGCAGCGCCCAGCCGGCCGGGTCGTCGACGACCATCGCGGCGCGGGCGGGCTCGACCACCGTGCCCTGCACCTCGGCCAGGGCCCGGAGGTCGCGCCCGAGGGCGACGACCTCCCGCCAGATCCGGGACCGGGTCCCGGAGTGCGGCACCATCGCGGAGTGGAACTGCTCGGCCCCGGCGGTCGAGGCGCGCCACTGGAAGAACAGCGCGCCGTCGGAGCCCCGCGCCACGTGCGCGAGGGCGTTCCGGGCGATCTCGCCGGGGTCCTTCGCGCGGTTGCGCTGCTGCCAGGACGGCGCGCCGGTGGAGTGCTCCATGAGCAGCCACGGCCGGCGACCCGCCGACATCCCGCGCATCCGGTCGCCGGCGAACGCGAGGTCCTGCTCCCGGTCGGGGTCGTCGACCAGCGTGTAGTGGTCGTTCGCCACCACGGCGGTGTGCGGGGCCCAGGACGCGTAGTCGACGACCTGCGCGCCGGGGCCGACCATCATGTTCGTCGTGACGGGGGCGTCGGAGTGCCGCTCGAGCACCTCCTTCTCGGCGAGGTAGTGCGCGAGCAGCGCGTCCGAGGAGTACCGCTCGTAGTCGAGGTAGAGCCCGGGGTTCGGGGCACCGTGCTTCCCGCGCGGCGGCAGGATCTCGTCCCACGCGCCGAACCGGTGCCCCCACTGCGCCGTGCCCCACGCCGCGTTCACCGCGTCCAGGGACCCGTACCGCGCGCGCAGCCAGTCCCGGAACGCCGCGGCCGACACGTCGCAGTAGCACCGCGCGTTGCCGCCGCCGAGCTCGTTGCTCACGTGCCACAGCCGCACGGCGGGGTGCCGGCCGTACCGCTCCGCCAGCGCCTCGACGTACCGCAGGGCGTACCGCCGGAACACCGCGCTGCTCGGGCACCACGCCAGCCGGCCGCCGGGTGGCTGCTGGTACAGGTCCGCGTCGTACGGCAGCACCTCGGGGTGCGCGGTGTGCAGCCACGACGGCGGGGCGGCGGTCGGGGTGGCCAGGTCGATCGCGATGCCGTGCGCGTGCAGCAGCGCGACCGCGTCGTCGAACCAGCTCCAGTCGAAGACGCCGTCGGCGGTCTCGACCAGGCCCCAGGAGAACACCCCGAGGGTGACCAGGTTGACCCCGGCCTCGCGCATCAGGGCGACGTCCTCGTCCCAGACCGCGCGGGGCCACTGCTCGGGGTTGTAGTCGCCGCCGAACGCGAGGCCGTCGACCAGGTGGACCGGCGGGGGTGCGGCGGCGGGCGGCGGCGGGACGACCGCGCTGACGAACTCAGGCACGCGCGCGCTCCTTCGCGACCGACGACGCGGCGACGGCCGCGGCCTCCGCCTCGTCGATCGGCACCCACGCCCCGAGCGTGTGGTCGTAGCAGACGGAGTTGTCGATGCCGTCGCGCGCCACGGCGGTGTCGCCCTCGCGCCCGACGCTGCCGACCCGGTCCGGGTCGGGCGCGGCCATCGCGAGCAGCTTCGTGTAGTCGTGGTGCGGGTCGAGGATCACGGCGTCCGCCGGCCCGCGCTCCACCACCCGGCCGCGGTACAGCACGAGGATCTCGTCGGAGAAGTGCCGCGCGGTCGCCAGGTCGTGCGTGATGTAGAGGACCGCGAGGTTGTCCTCCCGCTGCAGCCGGCCGAGCAGGTTGAGCACCCCGAGCCGGATGGACACGTCGAGCATCGACACCGGCTCGTCGGCGATGAGCACCTGCGCGCCCGGGGCGAGCGCCCGGGCGATCGCGACGCGCTGCCGCTGCCCGCCGGACAGCTCGTGCGGGCGGCGTGCGGCCATGTCCTCCGCGGGGTGCAGGTTGACCCGCTCCAGCATCTCCAGCACCCGGGCGTGGGTGGACGCCGCGTCGTGGGTGCGGCGGTGGATCCGCAGCGGGCGGGCCACGTGGTGCTCGACGGAGTGGAACGGGTTCAGGGACGCGAACGGGTCCTGGAACACCATCTGCACGTGCCGCTGGTAGACGGAGCCCATCACGGGCGTCCGGTCGTCCAGCTGCACCTCGATCCGCCCGGCGGACGGCTTCTCCATCCGGGTGAGCAGCTTGGCGATCGTCGACTTCCCGGAGCCCGACTCGCCGACCAGGGCGACGGTGCGCCGGGGCACCAGGTCGAACGACACCCGGTCGACCGCGCGCAGGGTGCTGCGGCGCAGGCCGGAGCGCAGGGCGTAGTCCTTGGTCAGGTTGGTGACGTGCACGCTGGTCATCAGGCCTCCTCGGGGTCGACGCCGTCGCGGATGAACGCGCCGCGCTCGCCGGACAGGCTCGGGAACGACCCGAGCAGCCGGCGGGTGTACGGGTGGGCGGGGGAGCGGTGCAGCTGCGTCGCGGTCTCCAGCTCGACGATCTCGCCGGCGAGCATCACCGCGATCCGGTCGCTGATCTCCAGCAGCAGGGGCAGGTCGTGGGTGATGAACACGACCGCGAAGTCGAGCTCGTCCCGGAGCCGGACGATCTCCCGGAGGATCTCCCGCTGCACCACCACGTCGAGGGCGGTGGTCGGCTCGTCCATGATCATGATCTGCGGCTCGAGCAGCATCGCCATCGCGATCATCACCCGCTGCCGCATCCCGCCGGACAGCTCGTGCGGGTAGGACCGCAGCCGGCCGGGGTCGACGCCGACCCGGGTCAGCACCTCGGCGGACCGCGCCCTGCGCTGGGTCCGCGACATCGAGGAGTGCGCCCGCAGGGTGTCGTCGAGCTGCGACCCGATCGTGCGGACCGGGTTGAGCGAGTTCATCGCGCCCTGGAACACCATCGACAGCTGCGACCAGCGGAACCGGCGCAGCGGCTCGTCGTCGAGGCCGAGCAGGTCGACGTCGCCGCCGTCCCGGTCGTGGAACACGACCGAGCCGGACGCGATCCGGGCCGGCGGCTGGTGCAGCCGGTTGATGGCGTACGCCAGAGTCGTCTTGCCGCAGCCGGACTCGCCGGCCAGGCCGAGGATCTCGCCGCGGCCGAGCTGCAGGCTCGCGCCCCTGACGGCGGTGACGGGCTCCTCGACGTCGTAGACGACGGTGAGGTCGGTGACGGTGAGCACGGGGCGGCGCGCGGGCGCCGCGGCGTGCGGGACGCGGTCGGTGAGCGTGGTCATCAGGCGGCCTTCCTGGCGACGCGGGCGGCCGCCTTCGCGCGACGGCGGGCGGTGCGGGCGTTCTTCAGGCGGGGGTTGATGATCTCGTCGATCGAGAAGTTGACCAGGGACAGCCCCATGCCGAACAGCGCGATGACGAGGCCGGGCGGGACGAACCACCACCAGGCGCCGAGCGGGAGGGCGAAGCCGTTCTGCGCGTAGAACAGCATCGTGCCGAGGGTCGAGGCGTTCGAGGCGCCGAGGCCGAGGAACGACAGGCCCGCCTCGCCGAGGATCGCCGCGATCACCGCGTACACGAACTGCGACGCGAGCACCGGGAGCAGGTTCGGCAGGATCTCCACGCCGATGACCCGCCACGGCTTCTCGCCCGACAGCCGGGACGCGGCCACGTAGTCGCGCGACCGCACCGACAGGGTCTGCGCGCGCAGCACCCGGGCGGACGCCGCCCACGACGTCAGGGCGAGCACCACCGCGATCGTCCACAGCCCGCGGCTCTCCCGGGGCACGAAGCCCGAGATCACGATGACCAGCGGCAGGCCGGGGATCACCAGGAACACGTTCGACAGCAGGGAGAACCCTTCGTCCGCCGCGCCGCCCAGGTAGGCGCCGTAGATCCCGAAGAACGCCGACAGCAGCGTGGCGAGCACGCCGACCATGAGGCCGATCTGCAGCGAGCCGCGGGTGGCGTAGGCCAGCTGGGCGAGCACGTCCTGGCCGGTCTGGGTGGTGCCGAGCCAGTGCTCCGCCGACGGCGGGGCCAGGCCGACGTCGGAGATCGCGTCGGGGTCGCCGACCAGGTACGGCCCGACCACGCCGAGCAGCACCACCCCGACGATCAGCACGAGGCCGGTGGCGAGCCACGGGGTCATGGTCGGCAGCAGCATCCGCCACGCGGGGCGGGCGCGGGTCCCCGTCGGGCGGGGTTCGGGCGCGTCGGTCGGTGCGGTGGTCTCGACGGGCCCGCCGGGCCCCTCGACGGCCACCTGCACGTCCGGTCCGATGTTCGTCATCGCCGGCTCCCCTCAGCCCTTCGCGCGGGTGCGCGGGTCGATGAGGCCGTACAGCAGGTCGACGACGAGGTTCGCGCCGAGCACGGCCAGGGTGATGAACAGGAACACGCCCTGCATGAGCGCGTAGTCGTTGTTGGTGACCGCGGCGAGCAGCCGGGACCCGATGCCGGGATAGGAGAACACCTGCTCGGTGACCACGGACCCGGAGACGACGAAGCCCAGCGAGATGGCGAACCCGGCGACGGACGGCAGCACGGCGTTGCGGGCGGCGTAGTTCCGCATCACCTGCCCGTGCGGCAGGCCCTTGGCGCGCGCGGTGAGGACGTAGTCCTCGGACAGCGTCGACACCATCATGTTGCGCATCCCGAGCAGCCAGCCGCCGATCGACGCGACCACGATGGTCAGCGCGGGCACGAAGCCGTACTCGATCGCCGAGCCGATGAACTCGGGCGACCAGCCGGGGTCGAGCACGACGTCGTAGCCGCCCTGCGACGGGAACCAGCCGAGCACCCGGGACAGCAGGTAGACCAGCACCAGCGCGAGCCAGAAGTACGGCACCGCGGCGAGCAGCGTGGTCAGCGGCACCGCCGAGTCCAGCCAGGTGCCGGGCCGCCAGCCGACGAACGCGCCGAGCAGCACGCCGATGGTCGCCGCGAGCACCGTGGCGATGCCGACCAGCACGACGGTCCACGGCATCGACGTGCCGATGACCTCGCTGACCGGGGTCGGGAAGTAGGTGACCGAGACGCCGAGGTCGCCGTGCAGCAGGTTCGACAGGTAGGTGCCGTACTGCTGCAGCAGGGAGTCGGTGGTGTCGCCGCCGAGCAGGGCGGAGTACGCCTCCCGGGTCTCGGGGGTGACCGTCCCGCCGCGCTGCTGGAGCTTGGCCAGCAGGATGTCGACCGGGTTGCCCGGGAGCAGGCGGGGGATGAGGAAGTTCAGGGTGACGGCGGCCCACAGGGCGACCGCGTAGAAGCCGAGCTTGCGCAGGACGTAGTTCACGTCGCGACCCTTCCGACGGCGGGGGAGACCGGCCCGGGTCGCCTCAGCCGGCCGCCGGCTCCAGGCGCTTGAAGATCTCCGCGGCGTCGAACGCGGACCACACCGCCGGGAAGGCGTACATGTCGTCCTCGGTCGGCCAGCCGGTGAACCCGCCGACGTTCCACTCGCTCGTGGTGCCGCCGGTGAGGATCGGGATGTACGGCATGTCCTCGACGACCGCGGCCTGGATCGCGTCGAAGTACGGCTGCCGGGCCTCGGCGTCGTCCAGCGGCATGGTCTTCAGGGACTCGAGCGCGGCATCCACGTCCGGGTTGGCGTACCGGGAGTAGTTGTTGCCCGCGGCCTCGCCGACCGGGGCGCCCGTCGCCGACGAGAAGAAGTACGTGTACAGGTAGTACGGGTCGGGCGCCGGGCCCTGCCACAGCGAGTCGATCGCCAGCTGGAAGTTGCCCTGCGTCCGGCGCTCGGTCCACTCGTTCCACGACGACTGCGCGGTCTGCACGTCGATGCCGGCGGCCTTGGCCTGCTGCGCGATCGTCTGCACGGCGGTGATGTAGTCGGTCCAGCCGGTGACGACCTCGACCGTCACGGTGAGCCGCTCGCCGTCCTTGGCGTAGATGCCGTCGGAGCCCTTGGCCCAGCCGGCGGCCTCGAGCACCGCGGCGGCGCCCTCGGGGTCGGCCTTCTCGGGGGCGACCGGCTCCTCGACGTCGGCCGAGATGGTGGCCTCCTGCGTGGAGGTCAGGGCGAACGTCGGCGAGATCTCGGACGCGGTCTCCTCGAACGCGAGCTGGTTGAGCTGGGTGCGGTCCATCGCGAGGTACAGCGCGTGTCGGACGGCGGGGTCGGTCTGCGGGCCGGAGCAGCCGAGCTCGACGCTGGAGCAGGTCGCGAGCACCATCTGGTTCTGCGCGGCGGTCAGCGTGTCGTAGCCGGGGAAGTTCTCGGCGACGTTCTGGATGTCCGGCACCGGGCCGGTCTGCCAGTCGATGGTCCCGTTCGCGATCCCGTCGGCGCCCGCGGTGTTGCCGGACAGGGACAGGAACCGGATGGTCTTCACGGCCGGCTCGCCGCCCCAGTAGTCGGGGTTCGCGGTGTAGGTGAACGCCTGCGGCTTGAAGTCGCCGAGCACGTACGCGCCGGTGCCGACCGGGTCCTCGACCACGTCGGCGGTCGGGTCGACGTCCGCCCACAGGTGCTCGGGGACGATCGGCACCCCGGACAGCACGTCGGGGCCCTGCACGAACGCGGGCGCCTCGAACGTGAACGTCACGTGGGTGTCGTCGGCCGCGGTCGCGGTCCCCGCGTAGCCGACGTTGTTGATCGCCGGGGTGCTCGCGAGCAGGTCGTAGGTGAACACGACGTCGTCGGCGGTGAACGGCTCGCCGTCGGACCAGGTGACGTCGTCGCGGAGCGTGACCTGCAGCTCGGTGCCGTCGTCGTTCCAGGCGTACTCGGTGCCGAGCAGCGGCACCGGGTCGGACTCGGCGGCCTTGTTGATGAAGAACAGCTGCTCGTAGATCGCGCCGAGCCCGCCGATCCGGGACGGGGAGAACGGGTTGAAGTTGACCTGGTAGTCGCCGGACTGGCCGGTGTAGGCGACGAGCGTGCTGCCGTCGCCCGAGGCGCCGGTGCTGCCCGAGCCGCCGCCGTCGCCGCCGCTGCACGCGGCGAGGAGGGCGAGCGTCGCGGCGCCGGCGACGAGCGGGACGACGCGGCGGGCGCGGCGCCGGTGCGTGCGTGCTGACCTGAGGAACATCGCTGGTCCTTTCCACCCGTCGCGGCCGACGGTCTGGTCGTGGCCGCGTCGTCGCGGCCCGGGGAAACGCAGGCATATCGTTACGTGCTTAAATTAAGCATGTCAAGATATGGTCGGGACATGCGAGCACCTCGTGCCGCGACCGGGGCGCTCGTCCTCGACCTGATCCGCACGCACGGCACGGTCAGCAGGGTCGAGCTCGCCGACCGGTCCGGGCTCACCGCGGCGACCATCACGCACGTCGTGCGCGACCTCATGGGCGAGGGCCTCGTGCACGAGGTCGGCCGGGTCACCGGCGGCGTCGGCTCGCCCCGGCGGCTGCTGGAGCTGGACGCCGGCGCGTGGTTCGCCGTGGGCGTGCAGCTCGACCGGTGCGCGAGCAGCGTCGTCGTCACCGACTTCGCGGGACGCCGGGTCGCGTCCACCGGCGTCCGCGGCGTGGGCCGGGGCGCGCCCGACGACACGCTGCCGGTGCTCGCACGGCACATCGACCTGCTGCTGGCCGGGGCGGGCATCCCGCGCGACCGGGTGCTCGGCGTCGGGCTGGTCACCCACGGGCCCCAGGACCGCGCGGCCGGCGCCGTGCTCACGGGGCAGCCGACGCCGGAGTGGCGGGACTACCCCCTCACCGGCACGCTCGCCCGGCTGCTCGGGCTGCCGGTGCTGCTGGAGAACGACGCGACCGCCGCGGCCGTGGGCGAGCAGTGGGTCGGGGCCCTCGACGTCGACACCTTCGGCGTGCTCTACATGGCGACCGGTGTGGGCGGGGGCGTGATCGCGGGGTCCGAGGTGTACCGCGGCGGCACCGCCAACCCGGTCGAGATCGGGCACGTCCCGGTCGACCCCGCGGGACCCGCGTGCGCGTGCGGCAACCGGGGGTGCGTGGAGGTGCTCGCGGGCCCCGGGGCGGTGGTCGCCGCCGCGCTGCGGGACGGTGCGCTCGCGGTCCGGCTCGGGCTGACCGGCGGGGCGGACGCGGTGCTCGCCGACTTCCAGCGGGTGGCGCGGGCCGCGGTCGCGGGCGACGCGGCGTGCGCGGCGCTGCTGGCGGCGTCCGCCCGGCACCTCGGCACCGCGGCCGTGACGCTGATGAACCTGTTCGACCTCGATACCGTGGTGCTCGCCGGGCCCGCGTTCGGCGTCGCCGGGCCGCTGTACGTCGCGGGGGTGCAGGCGGTGGTCGACGCCGGGGCGCTCGCGCGGCTGCTGCGGCCCGTGCGGGTGCGGCTGTCCCGCGACGTGCGGGTGTCCGCGGCGGTGGGCGGGGCGCTGGTGGTGCTGCGGTCGCCGCTCGGGCGGCCGGGGGTGGCGGCGGCGGGGGTGTCGGCTGCGGTCGGTGCGCCTGGTGCGCCGGGTGCGCCCGCCTCGTCGCACGCGCGCGCCGCGCCCGCCGCGGCCCCGCGGCCCGCCGCCCCCGCCGCCCCGCCCCTCCCCGTGTAGACCCGTCTGACCCGACCGTCCGACTCGAAGGAGAGCCCGTGACCGACCCGACCCCCACCCCCGCGACCGACCCGGCGTCCTGGACCCTGCTCCGCCGCGACGGCGTCGCCGTCGTCCTGGCCCACCCGCGCGACGGCCTGCCCGAGGTGCAGCACTGGGGCGCCGACCTCGGGCCGCTCGCCCCGGCGGACCTCGCCGGGCTGCGGGCCGCCGCGGACCGGCAGACGCCCCCGGGCACCCTCGACGCCGCCGGGCACCCGTCGCTGCTGCCGCAGGACACCGACGGCTGGCCGGGTCGCCCGGGGCTGCAGCTCGTGCGCGGCGGCGTGCCGCTCACCCCGCGGTGGCGGGCCGAGCCGCCCGCCGCGGACGAGGACGGCCACGCGGTCGAGGTCGTCGCCCGCGACGCCGCCGCCGGGCTGGTGCTGCGCTCGCGGCTGCACCTGGAGCCCGGCGGGCTGCTCGGGGTCGACCACCGGCTGGAGGTGGCGCCGGACGCGCCCGGTCCCGTCGAGGTGCAGGCCCTGGAGGCGGCGCTGCCGGTGCCCACCCGCGCGGACGTGGTCACCACGTTCGCCGGCCGGTGGACCCGGGAGAAGGTGCCGCAGACCGGCCCGCTGCCGCGCGGATCCCTGGCGCGGCAGACCCGGCGCGGCCGCCCGGGCCACGACCACCCGTGGCTGCTGGCCCTGTCCGCCGCGGCGCCGCGCGACCGGGACGGCGAGGTCTGGGCCGTGCACCTCGCGTGGCCCGCGGACGCCACGTACCGCACCGACCGGCTGCCCGACCAGCCGACGCTGCTCGGCGCCGGCGAGCTGCTGCGCGCGGGCGAGGTGCTGCTCGCGCCGGGCGAGGCGTTCGCGGCGCCGACGGCGTGGTTCGCGTGGTCCGGCGCGGGTCTCGACGGCGTGTCCGCGCGGTTCCACACCTTCCTGCGCGCGCGCCCGCAGCACCCCCGCACGGAGCGGCCCCTCGTGCTCAACACCTGGGAGGCGGTCTACTTCGACCACGACCCGGCCACGGTGCTCCGGCTCGCGGAGCGGGCGGCGCGGATCGGCGTCGAGCGGTTCGTGCTGGACGACGGCTGGTTCCTGGCCCGCCGCGACGACACCCGCGGGCTCGGGGACTGGGTGGTGGACCGGGCCGTGTGGCCGGACGGGCTCGGGCCGCTCGCGGAGCGGGTGCACGCGCTCGGCATGCAGTTCGGCCTCTGGTTCGAGCCGGAGATGGTCAGCCTCGACTCCGACCTGGCGCGGGCGCACCCGGACTGGCTGCTGCACGACCCCGACCGGGTCCCCGACCCCGAGGGGCTGTCGTACCGCACCCAGTACGTGCTCGACCTGGCCCGGCCGGAGGCGCGGGAGCACGTCCTGGGCCAGGTCTCGGCCCTGGTGGCGGAGCTCGGGATCGACTTCATCAAGTGGGACCACAACCGCGACCTGGTCGACGCCCGGCACGACGGCCGGCCCGGCGTCGACGCGCAGACCCGGGCGGTCCTGGGCCTGATGGCGGAGCTGAAGGCGCGGCACCCGGGCCTGGAGATCGAGTCCTGCTCCTCGGGCGGCGCGCGCAGCGACCTCGGCGTGCTGGAGGTCGCCGACCGGGTGTGGGCGTCCGACTCCAACGACGCCGTGGAACGGCAGGACATCCAGCGCTGGACCGGGCTGCTGCTGCCGCCGGAGCTCGTCGGCGCGCACGTCGGGCCCCCGACCTCGCACAGCTCGGGCCGGACCCTCGACCTGTCCTACCGGCTGGCGACGAGCCTGATGGGCTCCGCCGGCTTCGAGTGGGACGTGCTGTCCTGCTCGGACGAGGAGGTCGAGGTGCTCACCCGGTTCGCGGGGCTGTACCGGGAGCTGCGGCCGCTCCTGCACACCGGGACCGCCGTGCACGCGGACGTGCGCGACCCGGCGCTCCGGGTGGTGGGCGCGGTGGCGCCGGACGGCTCCGCGGGGGTGTGGACCGTCGCGACCGTCGCCGCGCTGGAGGACGCCCGGCCGGAGCCGGTCCGGCTGCACGGGCTGCGCCCCGACGTGCGGTACCGGGTGCGGGTGCGCGACGAGGTCGGCGCCGCGCGCTGGGGCTGGATCACGCCGCCCTGGCTGGCCGCGGGCGAGGTGACCCTGCCGGGCCGGGTGCTCGGCGAGGTCGGGCTGCAGATCCCCGCGCTGTGGCCGGCGCAGGCGCTGGTGCTGCACGCGACGGCGGTCTGAGGCGGCGGCGCGGCGGGCGGGGGCGGCGGACCGGGGTCGCGCCGCCCCCCGCTCAGCCGGGCGGCGGGACGGGCGCGCCGCCGGGCGGCGCCGTCGAGCCCCGCGCGACGACCCGCACGCCCGGGGTGCGGGTCGTCGCCGGCGGTCCGCCCGCGACCGCACGCAGCAGCACCTGGGCGGTGAGCGCGCCGAGCTCGTGCACGTCGCGGCTCACCACGGACAGCGGCGGGTGCGAGATGCGCACGTTCGCCGAGTCGTCCCAGGCCAGCACCGACAGGTCCTGCGGGACCCGCACGCCGAGCCGGGCCGCCTCGCGCAGCCCGGCCAGCGGCATCAGGTCGTTGTCGTACACGATCGCCGTCGGCGGCTCGGGCAGCGCGAGCAGCTCGGCGGTGCGCAGGGCGCCGCTGGCCGCGCCGTAGTCGCCCTCCCGGTGCAGCCCGGTGATGCCGGCGGCGGCCGCGGCCTCGTGGAACGCCGCGGCGCGCACCCGGGTGTGCCGGTACCGCTCCGGTCCGGACACCCACCCCACCCGGCGGTGCCCCAGGTCCGCCAGGAACGCGACCGCGGTGCGCATGGCGCCGTCGTTGTCGTAGTCGACCACCCACCGCCCGCCGCCGGGCTCGCCGCCGAGCAGCACGGACGGCAGCCCGAGGTCGCGGCAGGCCTGCTCCCGGGGGTCGTCGGCCACCAGGTCGGAGATCACCACGGCGTCCACGAGCCCGTCCCGGGCCCAGCGACGGTAGGCCACCAGCTCCGCGTCCAGGTCGGGGACCACGTGCACGAACACGCTCGCCCCGTGGGCGTCGAGCTCCTCCTCCATGCCCGCCAGCAGGTCGGTGTAGAAGGGCTCGAGCGCGCCGTCGTCGTCGGCCGGCAGCAGCGCCAGCCCGACCCGGACGCCGCTGCCCGGCCGCCGGTCGGGCGGCGTCGACGTCGTCATGGGCGCAGCATCGCACGCCCGGCGCGGCGGGGGTGTGCCGCCGTGCCATGCTGAGCGGCATGGACGGCGTCGAGGTCGGGCAGGGCGCCGGGCGGCGGGGCGGCCGCGCGCCGTCGACCACGCGCTCCCGGGTGCTCGACCTGGTCCGCACCCGCGGGCCGATCAGCCGCGTCGAGCTCGCGGAGCTCACCGGGCTGACCCAGGCGGCGATCTCGCACGCGGTGCGCGCGCTGCTCGACCAAGGGCTGCTCCGCGAGAGCGGCGCGCGCGAGTGGACCGGCGGCAAGCCGCGGGTGATGCTCACGCTCGACCCGCTGGCCCGGTGCGCCGTCGGCGTGCAGCTCGGCGCGGACTGGCTGGTCGTCGTGCTCATCGACGCCCGGGGTGCCGTCGTGGCCCGGACGCGGGTGCGCGGCGCGCGCGAGGAGGACCCCGACGCGGTCGTCATCGGCATCGCGGGGGAGATCGACGTGCTGCTCCGGGCCGCGGGCATCGGGCGGGACCGGGTCGCCGGCGTCGGCCTCGCCGTCCCGGGCACCCTGGACCTCGACGCGGGCGCGATCACGGTCTCCCGCTCGCTGCACCGGTGGCAGGGCTTCGGTGTGCGCGCGGCCCTCGCGGAGGCCGTCGGGCTGCCGGTGGTGCTGGACAACGACGCCACCGCCGCGGCCGTCGGCGAGTACTGGGCCGGCCGCACCGCCGGGTCGGTCGCGCACTGCACGCTCTACATGGGCGCCGGGATCGGCGCGGGCGTCGTCGTCGGCGGCACCGTGCACCGCGGCGCCAGCGGGAACCCGGGGCCGCTCGGCCGGATGCACCTGCACCGCACCGGGCACGACGCCGGGCCGACGCTCGAGGAGCTCGCCGCCCCGCACGCCGTCGCCCGGCGGGCCCGGGAGGCGGTGGCCGCGGGCCGGACCACCTCCGCGCGGCTCAGCGCGGACGGCGATCCGATCACCGACTTCGGGGCGCTCGCCACCGCCGCCGTGCAGGGCGACCCGCTCGCGCTCGAGCTCGTCGAGGACTCCGCGGAGTACCTGGCGGACGCCGCCGTGACCGCCGCGAACCTGCTGGACGTCGACTCGGTGGTGCTGGCCGGCCCGGCGTTCAGCACGGCGGGGTCGCTGTACGCGCAGGTCGTCGAGCGGCGGCTGCGGGCCGAGCTGCACGCCGCGGACCGGCACGGGGTCCGGGTGGCGCTCGCGGCGCACGTCGCGGACGCGGCGGCGGTCGGGGCCGCGGCGCTGGTGCTGCAGGAGGACCTGGCGCCGCGGCGCGGGTGACGCGCCGGGCGCTGCGCGGCGGCGGGTCGGGCTCGCCGGCGGGTCAGCGCCGGCGGGTCAGCAGCTCCAGGCTGACGGCGTCCACCAGCAGCCCCTCGTCCGCGCGCACCCACCGGTCGCCGGTGGCCCGGTGCTCCGCCGGGGTGGCGAACCGGTACCGGTACAGCCGCGCCCGCACCCACCGCGGGCGCTCGCCGCGGAACGGGTCGTGCGCCAGCAGCCGGAGCGTCGGGCGGTCGGCCTCCAGCAGCTTCCCGAGGAACGGCACGAACCAGCGCAGCTGCGCCGCCGACCCGAGCGCCAGGAACCACATCAGCCAGTCGAGCCGCAGGTGGTACGGCGCGTACTGCCGGGGCAGGCGCCGGACGTCCCCCGGCTTGCCGCGGAACCCGTACTCCTGCCAGGTCGCGGCCCCGGGGTCGTCGTCCCGGGTGCCCTCCACCACGACCTCGGTGCGCCGGCGCGTGATCGTTCCGAACGCGCCGTAGGCGTTGATCAGGTGGAACGGGTTGAACGACGCGTTCATCCGCTGGTTCCGGGACACCAGGTTGCGCGCCGGCCAGAACGACAGCACGACGCACAGCGCCGTGACGGCGAGCACGACCCCGACGAACCACGGCGGCGGGCCGGCGGGCGGCGCGCCGGTGCGGACGTCGACGCCGACCAGGCCGAGCACCGCCGCCCAGGACCGGTCGTCGACCGCCGACGCCGCCAGCACGATCGTCAGCCAGTTCAGCCACGCGAAGTTGCCGGACAGCACCAGCCAGAGCTGCGTCACGATCATGATCGCCGCCGCCGTGCCCGCCACGGGGCCCGGGACCAGCAGCCCGAACGGCACCACCAGCTGCGCGACGTGGTTCGCGGCGACCTCGACGCGGTGCAGCGGGCGGGGGAGCAGGTGGAACAGCCGGCTCGCGGGGCCCGGCATCGGCTGGGTCTCGTGGTGGTAGTACAGCGCCGTCAGGTCGCGCCACGCGGGGTCACCCCGCCACTTGATCAGGCCCGCGCCGAGCTCCAGCCGGAGCACCAGCCACCACAGCAGCGCGAGGACGGTCCACGGCGGGGCCACCGCGTCCGACCCGAGGAACGCGACCAGGAACCCGGCCTCCAGCAGCAGCGACTCCCACCCGAACCCGTAGAACGTCTGCCCGACGTTCACCACCGACAGGTACAGCACCCACAGCACGGCGAAGGCGAGCAGCGGCAGCCACGGCGGGCCCTGCTGCGGCAGCCCGGCGACCAGCGCCGCGGCGACCACGAGCCCCACCCAGCCGACGACGACGAGCAGCCGGTCGGAGTACCGCCAGGCGAACAGGCTCGGCGCGGCCCGGAACGGCACCCGCTCGGTGAACGCGGGGACCGGGAGCAGGCCGCGCTCCCCGAGCAGCGGGCGGAACTGGCGCAGCACGTTCACGAACGCGAGCACGTAGACGGCGGCGACGCCGCGCTGCGCGACCGCCCGGGCGATCGTGTACCCCTCCGCGCCGAACCACTCCATCGCCCACCCCCGTCCGCGCCGCCTCGCCCCGCCCTCGCCCCCCGTGCTCCCAGCCTCGCCCCCCTCGCCGAGATGGCAACTCTCGGCTGTCGTCCAGGCTCCCGGCAGAGCCGAGAGCTGCGGGCGCCGCCCGCCGACTCTGCACGTCCGGACTGTGTTCCGCCCTCTCGCGGCAGTCCGAGTTCGGAGAGTCGGCGGAGCACGCCGCGCGGAGGGGAGGAGATCGTCGTGAGGGGAGGGGTTCACGCAAGAGCAGTAGCGATATATCGTTAGCGTCATGCGATACAACGACACATCGGACGAGTTCGAGAGCGAGGGCCGCGACGAGCGGTCCGGTCGCGGCCCGCACGGGTCGCACGAGGGGCACCGCGGGCGCGGGCGGGGGTTCGGCGGCCACGGGCCGCGCGGCTTCGGCCCGGGCGCGGGGTTCGGTCCCGGTGGGGGCTTCGGCCCCGGGGGTCCCGGCGGGTTCGGCCCGGGCGGTTTCGGCCCCGGCGGTTTCGGTCCCGGCGGCCGGCGCGGCCGGCGACCGCGCGGCGACGTCCGCAACGCGATCCTGCTGCTGCTGGCCGAGCAGCCGATGCACGGGTACCAGCTGATGGAGGCGATCGCGGAGCGCAGCGACGGCCGGTGGCGCCCGAGCCCTGGTGCCGTCTACCCGACCCTGAACCTCCTGGAGGACGAGGGCGTCGTGACGCTCACCGCCTCGGCGGGCCGCAAGCTCGCCACGCTGACCGAGGAGGGCCGCGCCCTCGTCGAGCGGGACGGCGCGTCCTGGCCGGACCCGTTCGCGGCCGGCGACGCCGAGCAGGGCGTGGACCTGCGCGCCGAGGTCGGGCCGCTGCTCGAGGCCGTCCGGGCCGTGGGGCGCGGCGGGACCGAGGCGCAGCGGGTGCGCGCGGGCGAGATCCTCGCCGAGGCGCGCCGGTCGGTGTACCGCGTGCTGGCGGGCGACGACCCGGCGCCGGCCCCGGACGCCCCGGCCCCGGAGGGCCCGACCGCCTGACGGCGGGCACGGCGCCCACCGCGCTCGTGCCCGGCCGCCCGGCCCACCCGGCCCGTCCGGCCCGCCGGTCCTGGCCGGCTCGAGCGGATCCACTCGCCGTCGGTGGGAGGCGACCCCGACGCACGAGTGCGGGCGGTCAGGGCCAGACGTGCGCCTGCTCGGCGAAGTCCGCCGGGTCGCTGTGCACCGGGATCACGCACAGCAGGTGCCCGCCCGGCACGCGCAGCGTGCGGCAGTCCAGCCAGCCGCCGACCTCGACCGCGCCGAGGTCGAGCAGCCGCGCGGTCTCGGCGGCGACGTCGTCGGTCTCCATGTCGAGGTGGTACCGCGCCGGGCCGCCGATCGACTGCACGGCGGCGACCAGCCCGGGGACGGGGTCCTCGAGGTGGGTGAACTGCTCCTCGTCCGGCACCGACCACGAGGCCACGCCGGTGGCGGCGGACCAGAACCGGGCCGCGGCGGCGGCCTCGGCGTGCGGGGCGTCGATGAGCAGGGTCGAGATCCGGCTGCGGTGCACGGGCATCCTCCTCGATGTCCCGACGGACGGTAGCGCTCCCACCGCCCCGACCACCAGTACCGCGGGTCTGTCCCGGTCAGTCGCCGTCGGTGCCGACGCCCGCGGGCACCGGGCGGGCGACGCCCGGAGCACCCGCCGCGCCGCCACCCGCCGCGCCGCCGCCCGCCGTCCGCCGGGTGTGCGTCTCGATCGCGGCCAGCACCACGGCCAGCACCGCCGCGGCGAGCAGCGTCGCGCGGGTGCCCAGCGCGCCCGGCGCGCTCGCCACCGCGCCGATCCCGGCACCGCCGGCGAACGCCAGCACGATCAGCGCGAGCCGCCGCGCGACCACGCGCTGGGTCGGGTCGTAGCCGCTGAGCCACTCGTAGGCCGCGGTCACGAGGGTGCGCAGGTTCCCGGTGGTCATCGTCGTGCTGTAGGTGGTGTCCCGGACGAGTCGGAAGGTCGTGACCTGCAGCGCGGCGACGAACGCCACCGCCATGGTCGTCACGAGCGTCGGCACCGAGCGCGGCAGGCCCGCGACGGCGACCAGCACGGCGATCTCGGCGAGCAGCACCACGCGCGTCGGGTCGTCGAGCCCGGGCAGCCGGCGGTGCGCCGCCAGCCACTCCGCCGCGACCAGGCCCAGCACGAACGCGCCGATGATCGGCAGGTAGCCCGCGGCCTGGGCCCACCGGCCCTCCGCGGCGTGGATCGCCACGAACACGACGTTGCCGGTCTGGGCGTTGGCGAACACGCCGCCGTGCGCCACGAACGTGTAGGCGTCGAGGAAGCCGCCGACGACGGCGAGCGCGGCCCCGGTCGCGGGGTGCTCGGGGCGGGTGCGGACCCTCACGGCTCGCGCCGCCCCTCGGGGGTGGTGCGGGTCGGTCGCTGCCGGGTCACGCCGCTCACGTCCCCCAGTATGCGCCTAGTCGTCCCATGACTTGACGGGACCATCGGCCGTGGCCGGCCCGCACCGCCCCCGCGGCTCAGCCCTCCGCGAGCAGCGCCGGGATCTGCCCGACCGCCTCGCGCATGCCCTCCTCCATCCCCATCGCGATCACCTGGGCCATCGCCTCGGCGTCCGGGAACTGCGTGGTGATGGTCATGCGCGTCCCGCCGTCGACGGGCGTGAGCTCGGTGCGCATCAGGGCGGCGGGCATGGCGTCGTCCGGGTTGCCGTCGGCGTCGGAGAACCCGTCCTGGATCTCGATCGAGCGGGGCGGGTCGACCGCCAGCACGCGCCACCAGCCGTGCGCCCGCGTCCCGTCCGGGCCGGTCATGTAGTAGCGCGACTCGGCGCCGGGGGTGAGGTCGTGGGCGGGGAAGGTCGCCGGCCACCCCGGAGGGCCCCACCAGCGGCCGAGCTGCTCGCCCTCGGACCACAGCCGCCACACCCGCTCGGGCGGGGCGGCGAGCTCGGCCACCACGGTGAGCGTCAGTGCGTCGGTGTCCTTGATGGTGTCCACGACGGTCATGAGTCGTCCCCTTCTCGCATGTCCCCGAGGAGCTCCGCCATGCGGCCGACGCGGCCGCGCCAGATCTCCTCGAACCGGTCGAGCAGCCGTCCGGCCGCCCGGATGGTCGCGACGTCGGCGTGGACGACCTGCTCGCGGCCCTGCCGCTGCTTGGTCACGAGGTGCGCGCGCTCGAGCACCGCCACGTGCTTCTGCACGGCGGCGAAGCTCATCTCGTAGGAGCGCGCGAGGGCGGTCACCGACGCCTCCCGGCGCAGCACCCGCGTGACGATGTCGCGGCGGGTGGCGTCGGCCAGCGCGGCGAACACCCGGTCCACCTCGTCGGGTTCCAGCTGACGTACAACCATGTGGTTGTACGTTACTCGCCTGTGGCGCACGTCACAAGACCTCGGGCGCCCCGCGGCACGGCAGACTGGCCCGCATGATCGCCGCCGGACTGGTGCTCGCCGCGCTCGCGGCCCTGGTGCACGTGTACATCTTCACGCTCGAGTCGCTGACCTGGACGTCCCCCCGGACCCGCGCGACGTTCGGCACGACGCCCGAGGGCGCCGAGGCGACGAAGGAGCTCGCGTTCAACCAGGGCTTCTACAACCTGTTCCTCGCGGTGGTCGCGGCGGCGGGGGTCGTCGCCACGGCGACCGGCGCGGACGCCGTGGGCGCGGCGCTCGTGCTCGCCGGCACCGGCTCGATGCTCGCGGCGGCGCTGGTGCTCGTGCTGTCGTCGCCGGACAAGGCGCGGGCGGCCGCCACGCAGGGGGCGTTCCCGCTGCTCGCGGTCGTCGCGACCGTCGTCGGCCTGCTCGCCTGAACCGGCGCCGACCGGCCTAGGACGTCACGTCCGCGGTGGTGAACCGCGCCCACGCGAGCGCCCCGAACACGGCCACCCAGGCCGCCTGCACCAGGAGCCCGGACCCCACGACGCCCCAGTCGACCTGCACCCGGAGGAACTCGGCGAAGTCGAACCAGTGGTGCGTGAGCAGCCCCGGGTGGATCGCGGAGAGCTGCGGCAGCGAGTCGAGGACCGTCGACACCACGGCCACGACGACCGTCGCGGCCATCGCGCCGACGGGCACCTCCGTCAGCGTCGAGAAGAACAGCCCGACCGCGACCAGCCCGGTCAGCGACAGCCCGACGTAGGCGACGATCCCGGCGACCCGGACCAGGCCCTCGCCGACGGGCACGGTGCTGCCGGACAGCAGCACCACGTCGTGCACGCCGAAGTACGCGGCCCCGATCAGCAGCCCGGTCACCGCGACCGCCAGCACCGCGGCGGCGGCGAACGCGAGGGCGGCCAGCGCCTTCACGGCCAGCAGCCGGGTCCGGGGGACCGGCACGACGAGCAGGTAGCGCAGCGTGCCGGCGGACGCCTCGCCGGCGACCGCGTCGCCGGACGCGATGCCGATGCACAGGGGGAGCAGGAACGGCAGGCAGAGGAAGAGCGCGGCGACCACCAGGAACAGCCCGTTGCCGGTGACCTGCGCCAGGAAGGCGGGGCCCTGCCCGGACAGCGCGCTGTCCCGGGTGACCAGCAGCACCGTGCCGATCACGACCGGCACCAGCGCGAGCCCCGCGAGCAGCACCAGGTTCCGGCGCCGGCCGAGCACCAGGCGCAGCTCGGACCGCAGCAGGCGGGCGAACGCGACCGGCGCGGCCGCGGCCACGGGGGCGTCCAGCACCTCAGCGCGCGACATCGAAGCCCTCCCCGGTCAGCTCGACGAACACCTGCTCCAGGCTCGGCCGGTCGACCTCGAGGCCGACCAGGTCGACGCCCGCGTGCACGAGCGCGGCCGACACCTTCTCGGGCGGCGTCGGGCCGAGCACCGCGGTGAGCCGCGCCGTCCCGGCCCCGCCCGGGAGCGCCCGCCCGTCGCGCGCGACGTCGGCGAGACCCAGCCCGCGCAGCACCTCGGCGGCCGCGTCGGCCTGCCCGGCGCGGGTGGTCACGGCCAGGCGGGCGCCCTCCCGGTCGGTGAGCGCGGCCCGCTCGCCCTGGAGCAGCAGCCGGCCGCGGCTCATGATCCCGACGTGCGTGCACACCTGCTCGATCTCGGCGAGCAGGTGCGACGACACGAGCACGGTCGCGCCGCCGTCGGCGAGCTCCCGGACGAGGTGCCGCACCTCGCGGGTGCCCTGCGGGTCGAGGCCGTTGGTCGGCTCGTCCAGCACCAGCAGGTCCCGGGGCTGCAGCAGCGCGGCGGCCAGGCCGAGCCGCTGCTTCATGCCGAGCGAGTACTGCCGGTACGGCTTGGTCGCCGCGGCCCCGAGGCCCACCCGGTCGAGCGCGGCGTCCGCGCGCCGGCGGCTGGTGCGCGGGTCGGCGGTGGCGTCCCCGGCGTCGAGCCGCGCCAGGTTGGCCCGGCCGGACAGGTACGGGTGGAACGCGGGCCCCTCGACGAGCGCGCCGACCCGCGGCAGCACGCGCGCCGCCTCCTCGGGCATCGCGGCGCCGAGCAGCCAGGCGCGCCCCGCGGTGGGGTGGGCGAGGCCGAGCAGCATGCGGATCGTGGTCGTCTTGCCGGACCCGTTCGGCCCGAGGAACCCGTACACGGCGCCGCGGGGCACGGCCAGGTCCAGGCCGTCGACGGCGACCTGGCCGCTCCGGAACCGCTTGGTCAGGCCCGCGGTCCGGACGGCCAGGTCGCCGTCGTGGTGCGCGTCGCTCATGCCGCGGCGCGCAGCGCGTCCGCCGGCACGGAGCCGACCAGCACCCGGCCGTCGTCGGTGACCAGCACCGACAGCAGGGTCGAGCTGAGCAGCCGGCCCTCGGGGACCGCGGTGGTGAGCTGGTCGTAGAGCGCCGTCGTGTCGAGCGACGGCCGGCCGGGGGTGCCGTCGGAGTCGCTCGGGACGAACTGCTGCACGAGGTCCTGCGCCTCCTCGGAGCCGAGCACGCGCTCCGCGCCGGGGACGGTGGCGAGCGAGGCGGCGTCCCCGCCGACGAGGCCCGCGACGTCGACGTCGCTCAGCGTGACGACGGTCGACCAGCCCGAACCGGCGACCGCCACGCCGTCGGGGAGCGGCGGGACGGTCCCGGGCTCGCCCGCGCCCTCCGGCACGTCCGGCAGCGGCACGACGACGTCCTCGGTGCTGGAGCCGGCGGGGGCGGAGAACGCCAGCACGGAGTCGGCGGGCGCGGTGAACTGCACGTCGGTGAAGCCGACCTCCAGCGAGGGGGCGGCGCCGTCGGACGTCGACCACGTCTGCACCCGCAGCGGCTGGGAGGTCTCGGCGTCCACCGCGACGACCACCCGGGACACCAGCGTCTCGTCGTCGGTCGGGCTGACCACGAGCTGGTAGGCGTCCCGCCCGGCGACGGTCGTCGGGCTGTCGACGGTGACGTCGGCGTCCTGCTCGGCGAGCGCGAGCACCTGCGCGGCGGCGGCCTCGGGGGTGGGCAGGTCGGCGCCGTCGGCCGCGGCGGCCCGGTCGGCGAGCGCCTGGTACCGCGCCACGTCGGCCGGGTCGAGGGTGTAGTGCGTGACCGCGTCGTCGGTGGAGGAGTAGGTCCACGCCTCGTCGCCGTCGTGCACGACCGAGTACTCCGAGGTGGCCCCGAGCAGCGAGACCCGGGACCGCTCCGCGCCGTCGGACCACACCCGCAGCGTGGACGAGCCGCCCAGCAGGTTCAGCGGGTCCGCGCCGGTCAGCTCCGCGGGCAGCTCGGGCAGCCCCAGGCGCGCGGTGTAGACGACGGTGCCCTGCACCGGCGTCGGCCCGGCGTCCGCGACCTTGCTCAGCAGCTCCTGGGGGGTGAGCGCGGGCAGGTCGGCGTCGCCCGGCGAGGCGAGCGCCGGGACGCCGACCGCGGCGGCCACCGCCACGGCGACGACCCCGGGCACGGCCCAGCGGGCGCGGGGGGAGAGGGTGCGGCGGGGGCGCTCGGTGTCGGCCATGCCCCCACTGTGCGCCACCCGCGCTGAGGCGGCGCTGAGAACGCCGAGCCGCCCCGGGGCCGCCGCGCGCCGCCCGCGGTGCGATGCTGCGGGGGTGCGGGTGCTGGTGGTGGACGACGAGCGCGGGCTGGTGGACGCCCTGCGCCGCGGGCTGACGGCCGAGGGGTTCGCGGTCGACGTGGCCTACGACGGCGCCGCGGGGCTCGACCTCGCGACCGACCGGGACTACGACGCGATCGTGCTCGACGTGATGCTGCCGCGGCGCAACGGCTACGACGTGGTCACCGGCCTGCGCGCCGCCGGGGTCACCACGCCGGTGCTGCTGCTGAGCGCGAAGGACGGGGAGCACGACGTCGCGGACGGCCTGGACGTCGGGGCCGACGACTACCTGACCAAGCCGTTCTCGTTCGTCGTGCTCGTCGCGCGGATCCGGGCGCTGCTGCGCCGGCCGCCGCAGGTGCGGCCCGCGGTGCTGGCGGTCGGCGACCTGGTGCTCGACCCGGCCGCCCGGACCGTGACCCGGGCCGGCGCGCCGGTCGACCTCACCGCGCGGGAGCTGGCGCTGCTCGAGTACCTGATGCGGCACGCGGACCGGGTCGTCGGGAAGGTCGAGCTGCGGGACCACGTCTGGGACGGGCCCGGCGAGGACGGCAACGTCGTCGAGGTGTACGTGGGGTACCTGCGCCGCAAGCTCGGGCGGGAGGCGATCGCGACCGTCCGCGGCGCGGGCTACCGGGTCGCGGGGTGAGCGGGGACCGGCCGCGCCGGGCCCGGTGGTCGCTGCGCGCCCGGCTCACCGTGCTCACGGCCGGGCTGCTGTGCGCCGCGCTGGTCGTCGGGGCGGTCGTGCTCAGCACGGTGCTGTCCCGCGGGCGGGTGGCGGCGCTCGACGAGGTGGTGCGGGGGCGCGCGGAGACCGTGGCGGCGCTCGTGGCGAGCGACCAGGTCCCCGAGGCGCTGCCGGTGGCGGAGCCGGGGGAGATCGTCCAGGTGCTCGACGCCGGCGGCCGCGTCGCCGCCACCTCGCCGACCGCCAGCCGGACGCTGCCGGTGCTCGGCGGGGACGCGCTGGCGGACCTCCGGGCCCGGGCCGCGGCGGCGCGGGGCGAGCCGGTGGTCGGGGGGACCGGGGCGTCCGCGTACGACCGCGCGGCCCGGGTCGCGGTCGTCGCGCCCGCCGGCGCCCCCGAGGGGACGGTGGTGGTCGCGACGGTCCCGGTCGCGGAGGTCGAGGGGCTGGTCCGCGCGCTGCGCCTGGCGCTCGCGGGCGTGGTGCCGGTGCTGACCGCGCTGTTCGCGGCGGCGATCTGGGTGGCGCTGGGGCGCGCGCTGCGGCCGGTCGAGCGCCTGCGGTCCGCGGCGGCCCAGGTCGCGCGGGCCGGCGGCCCCGGCTCGCTGCCGGACCCCGGGACCGACGACGAGGTCGGCGCGCTGGCCCGGACGCTCAACGAGATGCTGGACCGGCTCGAGGAGGCGGCGGGCCGGCAGCGCGCGTTCGTCGCGGACGCCGCGCACGAGCTGCGCACCCCGCTGGCGGCGCTGCGGGCCCAGCTGGAGGTGGCCGGCACGCACCCGGAGGCGTACGCGCCCGGGGAGCTCGTCGAGGGGCTCGGCGACCAGGTGCGGCGGATGCAGGCGCTGGTCGACGACCTGCTGCTGCTCGCGCGGCTCGGGTCGCGGCCGGTGCCGGACGCCGACGTGGACCTCGGCGAGGTGGCGCGGGAGGCGGCGGCGCTCGCGGCGGCCGGGGCCGTCGGTGCCGAGGAGCCGGGTGCGCCCGCGGCGGCCGGCGCGCCGGCGCGGCCCGTGGCGCTCGAGGTGGTCGGCACGGGACGGGCGCGCGGGGACGCGGCGGCCCTGGGCCGGGTGGTCCGCAACCTCGTCGACAACGCGATCGGGCACGCCGCGGGGGCGGTGCGCGTCGAGGTCGCCGACGGGCTGGTGGCCGTCGTCGACGACGGCCCGGGGATAGCCGCGCCCGACCGCGAGCGGGCGTTCGCGCGGTTCGTGCGCCTGGACGCGGCGCGGGCGCGCCCCGGGGGCGGCAGCGGGCTCGGCCTGGCGATCGCCCGGGAGGTCGCGCGCGAGCACGGGGGCGACGTGGTCCTGGCCGACCGGCCCGACGGCGCGCCCGGCCTGCGCGCGGAGCTGCGGCTGCCGTGACCGGGGCTGCGCGACGGGGAGGGCGGCGGGCGTCAGGACGGGAGCGACACGACCGCCGGCAGGCCGCCGTCGCGGACGCCGTCGAGCACCAGCCGCTCGTGCGGCACCACGAGGTCGGGCAGCGCGCCCAGCGGGAACCAGCGCATCTCGGCGGCCTTGTCGGGCTCGGCCACGGCCGGGTCCCCGGACCAGTGCCGCGCCACGAAGAACCAGTCGCACCGCTGCTCGACCTGCGGCCCGCCGCGCTCGAAGCGGTGCAGGGTCGTCACCGGCTCGAGGTCCGCCGGGTCGAGCCGCACGCCGGCCTCCTCCGCGGCCTCGCGCACGGCCGCCTCGTGCACGGACTCGCCCGGGTCGACGTGCCCGGCGAGCGTCGCCCACCGGCCGTCCATGTAGCCGGTGCCGTGGCGGAGCTGCAGCAGCACCTCGTCCCCGCGGAGCAGGAGCACGTAGGCGGCGGCGACGAGCAGCGAGCGGTGGCCCAGGTGGTCGTCGGGGGCGTAGCGGTCGGTCACGGGGTCCGACTCTGCCATGCATGGCGACGTGTGACGGATCTCACAGGCGTCCGGCGTGACGAGCTTCGAGCATGGCGGGATGACACCCCATGTGCAGCCCGCCTCCGCCCGTCGTGCCCGCGTCGCCCTCGTCGGCGCTGTGGCGCTCGCGCTGTCCGCGCTCGGGGCGTCCGCGCTCGCCGCGCCCGCGAGCGCGGCGGACGACGACCCGACGGGGCCCGTGGAGGTGACCGGGTACAGCGCCAGCCAGTGCGGGACCGGCCGGTTCTGCCTGTGGAGCGGCACGGGGTACTCGGGCACCTTCTGGTCCACCGGCGCGTCCGGGCTCCAGGCGACGTCGATCGCGAACGCCGGCTCGGTCTGGAACCGGATGGGCGTCGACGTGCGCACCTACTCCGGCTCGGGCGGCACCGGCGGCGTCACCTGCTGGAACGCCGGCGCGCAGACGGCGACGACGTCCGTGGGCAGCCTGTCGGTCCGTACGATGAGTGCGACGACATGCTGACGAGCGACCTGAGGACGGCGTGGGGGCAGGGGGCGACGGGGGCGCGGGGCGCGCCCCCGCGGAGGACGGCGACGCCGAGGCGTTCGCCGCTGCCTACCGCCTGCTCGCGCCCCAGGTCCGCGGGTACGCCCGCCGTCAGGTCCCGGACGACCTCGCGGAGGACGTGGTCGCCGAGACCTTCCTGGTGCTCTGGCGCCGGTGGGCCGACGCGCCCGTGCCCGACGCCGAGCTCCGGCCCTGGGTGTTCGGCGTCGCCCGCAACAAGGTCAAGCACGTCCACGACCAGCGCAGCCGCCAGCTGCGCACCGTCGCGGGCGTCGCGGCGGCGGAGCCCACCCGGGCGCCGGTCGCGGACCCGTCGGACCGGCTGGCCGGCGACGACCTCGCCCGGTGGCTGCTCGACCAGCTGCCGCCGGCCGAGGGCGAGGCGATGTCCCTGACCGTGTGGGCGGGGCTCACGCCGAGCGAGGCGGCCGAGGTGCTCGGCTGCTCGCTCACCGCGCTCACCTCGCGGCTGTCCCGGGCCCGCGCCCGGCTGGCCGCGGTGCTCGACGGCAGGACGCCCGACGGCAGCACGGGCGGCACGACGCCCGACCGCACGCCGGGCGGCACGACGCCCGACCGCACGCCGGGCGGCACGACGCCCGACCGC
>NZ_JBYTEP010000029.1:0-50870 GCF_058792015.1 Cellulomonas sp. EB106-03-03-XG116 | reverse complement strand
CCGGTTGGCGGCGTCCCGGGAGCCCCCCCCCCGCGCCGCCGGTCGCGGCGCCACGCCAGCGCCGTCGCGACCAGCAGGGCCACCCCGGCGAGCGCGCTCACCGCGAGCAGCGCGCCGAGCGTCCAGTGCTGGTGCGGCACGGTCCCGCCGGCGGTCGCCAGCACCCACGCGGGGGCGGCGAGCAGGGCGAGCCCCACGAGCGCGCGGAGGGTGAGCCAGGTCGTCCGTCGGGTCATGCCCGCCAGTCTAGGCGGTCCTCAGCATGCTGAGCATTTCCCTGGAGCGGCTGACGGTGGAGCGCCCTGCCCGGCACGCCGACGCGTGTCCGGCGGAACGCTCCACCCGACCCGTCCCCGGCGCCCGGAGACGGACGACCGCCCGCCCCCCGTGCCGGGGACGGGCGGTCGTGGTGGTGCGGATCCGGTCAGGCGCGGCGGCGCTGCAGCCGTGCCCCCGTCACGAGCGCACCGCCGGTCACGAGCAGCGCGGCGACCAGGCCGCCGAGCGCGCCCGGGTCGGTGCCGGTGACGGCGAGCTCGTCGGCGGCGCCGGTCAGCGTGACGCCGACGTCGGCGGAGCGGCCGGAGTCGACGCCGGTGGCGACGACGGTGTGCGCGCCTGCGGGGGCGCCGGTGGGCAGCTCCACTGTCAGCGTCGCGACGCCGTCCGCGTCCGCCACCGCGGTGCCCAGGACGACGGGGTCGGAGTGCAGCACGAACGTCACGCGCTCGCCCGGCACGAAGCCGCGGGCCACGAGGGTCACCTCGGCGCCCGCGCGCATGAGGGTCTTCGAGGAGGTGATCTGCGGGGTGGCGTCGGAACCGGTCGCGCTGGGCGCGGCCGGGGCGGGGGTGGCCGGGGCCGGGGTGACCGGTCCCGGCGTGACCGGGGTGGGAGCGGGCTCGGGGGCCGGCGTCGGCGCGGCCGTGACGACCAGGTCCTGCTCCGGGGAGTCGGTCTGGGCGTACGGGGCGCCGCCGCCACCCGAGTAGTGCGCGAGTAGGCGGTAGGTGCCGGCCGGGAGCGCGCCGGTCGAGATCGTCACCGCGCCGTCCACCAGGACGCCGTTCGTCACGGACACCGGGCCGGAGCCGGGCACGTGGATGATCAGCTGGACGCCGCCGCCGGGCGTGGGCAGTAGGTCGGTCGGAGCGGCGACCCGCACCGTGGCGGTGAGTCCGCCGGTGCCGGCCGTCGTCGGCGCGGTGACGGTCACGACCGGGACGGGGACCGGGGCGACGAGCACGTCGGCGTACGCCGAGCCCGCGTTGCCGTACGTCGCGTCGCCGCGGTAGACGGCGACGACGTCGTCGAGGACGCCGGTCGACGGGGCCACGACCGAGGCGGTGGCGACGCCGCCGACGAGGGTGGCGCTGCCGAGGCGGGCTCCCTCGGAGTACAGGAAGTCGACCGTGCCCGTCGGGGTGGCGCCGCCGTCGGGTGCCACGACCCGCGCGGACAGCTCGAACGGCACCGACGCGTACACGGACGCCGGCGCGGTGAGCGTCACCGTCGGGCGGACCACGAGCGGGACGACGGCCGGGCTCGACGTGGACGTGCGGTAGGTGGAGTCCGCGGGCAGGAACCGGGCCTCGAGGGTGGCGGACGACCCCGTGAGGCCGTCGAGCGTGAACGGCGCCGCGCCGTCCACCAAGGTCACCGTGCGCGCGGACGAGCCGCCCACGAGGAGCTCGACCTGTCCCTGCGGGACCCCGCCGGCGCTGGTCACGGTCACGTCGCCGGAGACGCGACCGCCCTGTGCCGGGCCCACGACCCGCAGCCCGGTGGTGGTGGCGTGCCCCTGCACCTGGAGCTCGACGTACGGCCACTGGCCGGCCGGCTGCTCGCCGTAGAAGCAGGCGACCTGGAACCAGGCCGCCTGGGCGTGGGGGAACACGACGTCGGCCCGGAACTGCACGCCGCCGTCGACCGGCACGCCGTCCTCGACCCGGACACGCGGGGAGGGGTTCTGGGACGTGAACCACTCGATGGCCGTCGCGGACGGGTCGGGGCAGGTCACCAGGAAGGCGGCGGTCTCGCCGACCGTGACGGTCGACGGCACGACGATCTCGGACGCCGGGTCGTAGGGGGCCGCGGACGCCGTCCCGGCGCCGGCCCCGGCGAGCAGGGCCACCAGCGCGAGCGCCACGGACGCGCGGCGGCTGCGGCGCCGACGGCGGGCCGTGGACGGGGCGGCCGGCTCGGTGGCCAGGGGTCGCCGGAAGAGGTCTGCCACAGGGAGGCTCCAGGTCGGGGCGTCGCCCGGGGGAGCGACGGCGCCGTCGACCGGCGCGTCCTGCCGATCGGCGGCTCCTGGCCCCGGGTGAGGAGCTGCCGGGCGCGCCTGGGTGCCAGCACCCAGGCGCGCCGGGTTCAGCCGCGACCACGACACCCACCCCGGGTGTGCCCGGCACGACCTGCCGCTGGAGCCCGGTCGGCACCGGGCCGCTGAACCCGCCTCGCCGCGGTGCGAGCCCCGGTAGCGTCCCGGACGGGGGCGGGGCGTCCGTCCCGCGGCGGAGGGGGACCGATGAGGACGCGCGACGCGGTCGAGGGCTGGCGGCTGACGATCCCCGCCCCGTACGACGTGCTGTGGGCCGCGACCGTCGTGCTGCTCGTCGCGCTGACGGTGGGCGCGCTGCTCGTCTGGGCACGCCGTCGGGAGTCGGCGTCGAACGCCCTGGCGCACCTCGCGCTGATCCTCCTGGTCCCGGTGCTCGGCCCGGCGGCCTACCTCGCGGGCGCGGCGCTGGACCGTCGCTCGGGCGGCCGGGCCGCGGCGCGGACCCCTCGGCCCGGGCGCGGCTGAGCTCCGGGATCCGTCGACCCGCCTCGAGTGGAAGGTTCCGCCCGACACGCCCGGGGCGTGTCCGGCAGAACCCTCCACCGACCCCGGTGCCGGCGCGCGACGACGAACCGCCCGCCCCCGGGGGTGCCGGGGACGGGCGGTCGGTGCCGTGCGGGGCCGGTCAGCCGCGGGCGCGGAGCGCGACCACGACCTCGTCGAGCAGGTCGTCGATCGCGTCCTGGTCGTAGCCCTCGCGGAACTTCGTCGCCTGGAACCGCTGGTTCAGCACGTCCTCCGGCGCGAGCGACCCGTCGACCCCGTCCAGCGCGGCCGCCGCGCGCTCGGTGAACTCCTCGACCTCGGTCTGGTCGTAGCCCTCGCGGAACTTCGTCACCGGGGCGGCCGCGAGCCGGGCGCGCAGCTGCGCACCGGTGAGCCCGGACCCGCGGGCGCCACCCCGGGCACCGGCCGCCGTCCCCGACGTCGCCGAGAGCATCGGCGCGTCGGGGCCGCGGAGCAGCTTCGTCAGCCAGGACACCAGTGCGCCCGCTCAGCCCGCGGTGCCGTCGGCGCCGGCCGCGGGCCGGTCGGCCGGGGCGTGCACCGGGGCGACTGCCGCGTGGCTCTGCGCCGGGACGGTGTGCGCGGCCGCGGAGCCCGAGCCGCCGCCCAGGCCGCGGAGCAGGTCGAGCAGGTCGATCCCGGTCTGCGCCTTGAGCATCGCCGCGAGCTCCTGCACGCCCGTCGACACCTGGCCGGGCAGCCGCGAGGCACCGTCCTTGTCGATGATCGTGATGTCGTCGATCGTCCCGAGCGCGTCGGCGTACGGCTGGGCGACCTTCGGCAGCGCGTCGAGCACCATCTGCAGCCGCGCCGACTCGGGGAACGCCTGGTAGGCGTCGGACTCGGCCTTGATCGCGGCGGCGCGGGCCTCGCCCTGCGCGCGCTCGGCGGCGGCCTCGGCCTCACCGCGCGCCTGGATGCCGTCGGCCTCGGCGCGGGCGATGGCCAGGGCGCCCTCGGCGCGGCGCTGCTGCTCGATCAGCGCGGCCTCGGCGCGGGCGCGGGCGGCGGACGCCTCGGCGTCGGCCTGGGCGGTCGTGCGCTGGGCCTCGGCCTCGGCCTTGCGGATCGCCGAGGTCTTGAACGCCTCGGCCTCCTGCTCCGCGGCGTACTTGCGGGCGTCGGCCTCCTGGGCCGCCTCGTACTTGCGGGCCTCGGCGGGCTTGCGGACCTCGGTCTGCAGCTCCTGCTCGCGGAGGGCCGCGCGGCGCAGGGCCACCTGCTCCTGCTGGATCAGGACCTCCTGCTGCGCCTCGGCCTGCGCGCGCTCCTGCGCGGCGGCGGCGTCGGCCTGGGCGGTGGCGGTCTCCTGGGCGATGGTCGCGTTGCGCAGGGCGAGCGCCTTGTTCGACTCGGCGATCTGCACGGCGGCCTCGTTCGACCGCTCGGTGCTCTCCTGCCGCGCCTGCGCCTCGGCGATCTCGGCGTCGCGGGCGACGGCGGCGGCGCGCGGGCGACCGAGGTTGCGGATGTACTCGCCGGTGTCCTCGACGGTCTGGATCTCGAAGTTCTCCAGGATCAGGCCGCGCTCGGCCAGCATCGGCACGGCGATGTCCTTGACCTCCTTCGAGAACTCCTGGCGCTCGTAGAGGATCGACTCGACGGTCAGCGTGCCGGCGATCGTGCGGAGCACGCCGACGAGGACCTCGGAGGTCTGCTGCTCGATGACCTGCTCCTGGCTGCGGCCCGCGAACCGCTGCGCGGCGGCGCGCACCATCCGCTCGGTGCCGCCCACCTTGACGACCGCGATCGACCGCAGGGTCACGCCGACGCCGGACTTCGTGGTGGCGTCCTCGGCCGCGACCGGGAAGCTCTGCGACGCGAGCGAGAGGCGGACGACCTGCTCGAAGATCGGCTTCACGAACGTGCCGCCGCCGATCACGACGCGCTGGCCGGACAGGTCGGTGGTCTCGTCGCCCGTCTCCGGGTTGATCACCGGCTTGCCGCTCTTGCGGCCGGTGATGATCAGCGCCTCGTCAGGCGTGGCGATCTTGAACCGGACCTTGGCGTAGATCGCGCCGACGACCGCGACCGCGATCAGGGCGACGACCGCCAGCACGACGATCAGGGCAGTTCCTGCGAGCTCCATGGGACTCCTCGGGCGCGGCCCGGTGGGCCGGTCGGTCGGGTGGGCTGCCTCGACCCTAAGGGGACGCACAGCCCGCGGTCAGCCGTTTCGCTGACGCATCACCCCGCCCGTTCTCGCCGCCGCCGGACGCGCGGCGGCCCGACGTCCCGGGTGGGGTCGTCACACGACGGTGAGGTCGTCACACGTTCGTGACGACCTCACCGCGTGGTGACGACCTCGTCGAGCCGGGCCGGAGGTCAGGCCTGCCCGACGCGGAGCCCCGCGCCGGCGTCGCCGTCGGCCGCCCACTCCTCGTCCGTCAGGAGGCGGCTGCGGATCAGGAAGCGGACGCCCTCCGGCGCCTCCAGGCTGAACCCCGCGCCGCGGCCGGGCACGACGTCGATCGTCAGGTGCGTGTGCCGCCAGTAGGCGAACTGGCTGCGGCTCATCCACACGGGCACCGTGAAGCCGTCGTCGACCGCGAGGTCGCCGAGGTGGACGTCGGCGTCGCCCGTGAGGAGCTCGCCCGCCGGGTAGCACATGGGCGACGACCCGTCGCAGCAGCCCCCGGACTGGTGGAACATCAGCTCCCCGTGCTGGTCCCGGAGCCGGCGCAGCATGTCGGCGGCGGCCGGGGTGTGGTCGACCCTGCTCATCGTGCCTCCCTGCCCGTGGGGCCCCGGGAGTGCGGGGCCCCACGGGCTGCCGGTCAGAAGAACCCGAGCTTCTGGCCCGAGTAGGACACCAGCAGGTTCTTGGTCTGCTGGTAGTGGTCGAGCATCATCTTGTGGTTCTCGCGGCCGACGCCCGAGCCCTTGTAGCCGCCGAACGCCGCCGCCGCGGGGTAGGCGTGGTAGCAGTTCGTCCACACCCGCCCGGCCTCGATGTCGCGGCCCGCGCGGTAGGCGATCGCCGACTCGCGGGACCACACGCCGGCGCCCAGCCCGTAGAGGGTGTCGTTGGCGGTGTGGATCGCGTCCGAGTAGTCGGAGAACGACGTCACCGCGACGACCGGGCCGAAGATCTCCTCCTGGAAGATCCGCATGGAGTTCTTGCCCTCGAAGATCGTCGGGGTCACGTAGTACCCGCCCGCGAGGTCGCCGTCGAGCTCGGCCCGCGTCCCGCCGGTGAGCACCTTGGCGCCCTCGGCCTTGCCGATGTCGATGTAGGACAGGATCTTCTCGAGCTGGTCGTTCGACGCCTGCGCGCCGATCATCGTCTCGGTGTCGAGCGGGTTGCCCTGCTTGACCGCCTCGGTGCGGGCGATGGCGTCGGCGAGGAAGCCGTCGTAGATCGACTCCTGGATCAGCGCGCGCGACGGGCAGGTGCACACCTCGCCCTGGTTGAGGGCGAACATCGTGAACCCCTCGAGCGCCTTGTCGTAGTAGTCGTCCTTCTCGCGGGCGACGTCCTCGAAGAAGATGTTCGGGCTCTTGCCGCCGAGCTCCAGGGTCACCGGGATGATGTTCTGGCTGGCGTACTGCATGATCAGCCGCCCGGTGGTGGTCTCGCCGGTGAAGGCGATCTTCCGGATCCGCGGGCTGGACGCGAGCGGCTTGCCCGCCTCGACCCCGAACCCGTTGACCACGTTGACCACGCCCGGGGGCAGCAGGTCCGCGATGAGCTCCATCAGCAGCAGGATGGACGCCGGCGTCTGCTCGGCCGGCTTCATCACGACGGCGTTCCCCGCGGCCAGCGCCGGGGCGAGCTTCCAGGTGGCCATGAGCAGCGGGAAGTTCCACGGGATGATCTGCCCGACGACGCCCAGCGGCTCGTGGAAGTGGTACGCGATGGTGTCGGCGTCGATCTCGGAGATCGAGCCCTCCTGCGCGCGGACCGCCCCGGCGAAGTACCGGAAGTGGTCCACGGCCAGCGGCAGGTCGGCGGCGAGCGTCTCGCGGACCGGCTTGCCGTTCTCCCAGGTCTCCGCGACGGCCAGCATCTCGAGGTTCTGCTCGATGCGGTCGGCGATCTTGTTGAGGATGACGGCCCGCTCCGTCGCGGACGTCCGCCCCCAGGACCGCGCGGCGCCGTGCGCGGCGTCCAGCGCCCGGTCGATGTCGGCGGCGTCGCCGCGGGCGACCTCGGTGAACGTGCGGCCCGTCACCGGCGACGGGTTCTCGAAGTAGCGGCCGGACGCGGGGGCGACGAACTCGCCGCCGATCCAGTGGTCGTAGCGCTCGCGGTAGGTGGCGGGGCTGCCGGGCTGCCCCGGCGCTGCGTAGACGGTCATGTGCGCCCTCCGTGCAGGCTGACCGGCCGTCCCGGGGTGCGGTGCGGCCGGGCGCGCCGCCTCGTTGCGGCGCGTGCCCCGGACGCTAGGTCGGCGACGGTTGCAGGTGCGTTGCACCGCAGGTGGCGCCGGTGCCCGGGCGGCCGCTCACCGCCAGGGGTGCGCCGCCGGCCCCGTGCCCAGCCGGCGCACCAGCAGGTCGAGGCGCCCGACCGCACGGGCGTGCGCCGCGGAGCCGGGCGGCGTCACGGCGACGAGCCGCTCCCACGCCTGCCAGTCCTCGGCGCCCTCCTCGCGGTCGAGCCAGCGCTCCAGGACGACCGGGTCGGTCGCGTGCAGCACGGCGGCCCGGACGTCGGAGGCGAGGGCGTCCCGCACCTGCTCGACGCCCGGCGCGCGCGACCGCGGCAGCACCGGCCCGGCGTACCGGTCGAGGGCGGCCCGCAGGTCGCCCGCGGCCAGCGCCTCCCGGACGCCCGCGACGTCGGTGCCGAGCGGGTCGGCGAGCCGGTACGGCCGCGACCGGTCGACGAGCGGCCCGGCGGCGCGGCGGAGCCGGGACACCTCGGCGCGCACGGCGACGTCCGACATCGCCTCGGGGTGCAGCAGGACGGCGAGCTCGTCGGCGTGCAGCCCGCGCGGGTGCTCGGCGAGCAGGAGCAGGAGCTCGGCGTGCCGCAGCGACAGGGCGAGCGCCGGGGCGCCGCGGGTGTGCAGCACGCCGGAGCCGGGGCGGAGCACCTCCAGCCGGGCGGTAGTGGGTGCGTCACGTCCCTCCGGGACGGCGAGGGCCGGGTCGTCGCCCGACCCGCGGGTGAGGGGCCACCCGCCGCTCACCGACGCCGCCGGCCACCCGGCCCCGCCCGCCGGTCCGGGGCCGCGCGCCAGCACCCGGGCCCGCAGGTCCGCCTCGACCGCCGCGGCGGTGGCCCGCACCAGCGACAGCATGAGGGCCGACGCGGCCGCGTCCCGCCCGGTCACGTCGAGCGCCCCGAGCGCGCGCCCGCCCGGGTCCCGCAGCACCGCGGCGGTGCAGCTCCACGGCTGGACGGACCGGGTGAAGTGCTCCGCGCCGTGCACCTGGACGTCGTGCCCCGTCGCCAGCGCCGTGCCCGGCGCGTTCGTCCCGGCGTGCGCCTCGTCCCACGCCGCGCCCTCGACGAACCCGACGGTCTCGACCGCCCGGCGCACGTCGGCGTCCCCGGCGAGCCAGAGCAGCCGCCCGTCCGCGTCGGTCAGCGCGACCAGGAACCCTTCGGTGACGGCGGCGTCGAGCAGGAGCCCGCGCACGACCGGCAGCGCGTGCCGCAGCGGGTGCTCGCAGCGGTAGGCGCGCAGGTCGGCGTCCGTGAGCGCGACCGGGGGCGCGGGCCGGTCGGGGTCGACCCCGCTGCGCAGGCTCCGCCGCCACGAGTCGGCGACGACGTCGCGCACGCCGGCGGTCGTCCCGGCGGAGAGGAAGCGCTCGTGCGCCGCGAGCAGGGCCCGGCCGAACGGCAGGGCGCGCGCGACCGGACGGAGCAGGTCGCGCTCTCCGTCGGGCACGGCCCACCTCCCTCGACGTCGCTGTCGCGCGGTCAGTCTCGCGCGCCGGGAGCCGCGCGCGCCAGGGGCTGCCCAGCGGCCGCCCGGGCGAGCGCCGTCAGCCCGCCGCCGCCAGCCGCTCGCCCGCCCGCCGCGCCGCGTCGGTGACCAGCCCCGCGACCGCGGGCACGTCCTCCTCGGGGAACCGCGAGTCGAGGTAGGCCACCGACAGCGAGCCCACGGCGACGCCCGCGGCGTCGAGCACGGGCGCGGCGATGCTCGACGAGTGCGGCACCCGCTCCGACGAGGTGGACGCCCAGCCGCGCTCGCGGATCGCCGCCAGCCGGTCCCGGATGGCCGCGGGGTCGACGACGGTGCGCGGCGTGAACTGCGGCAGAGGGACGGAGAGCGCGAGGTCGACGTCGGCGGGCGGCAGGAACGCGAGGATGCTGAGCCCGCTCGCGCCGTTGGTGAGCGCCTGGTGCTCGCCGATCCGGATGGCGATGCGGATGTGCTGCGAGGACTCCACCTGGTCGACGTAGACGCGGCCGTGGCCGACCCGCGCGGCGACGGTGGTCGTCTCCCCGGTGACCTGCGCGAGGTGGGCGAGCTCGGGCGCCGCCGCGGCGACGAGCTCGGACCGGCGTCCCGCGGAGCGGCCGAGCGCCACGGCCGCCGGGCCGAGCGCGTACCGTCGGCTCGCCTCGTCGTGCCGGACCAGCCCGGTGCCGAGCAGCTGCTGCAGGATCCGGTGCACCACCGCCTTGCCGAGCCCGAGCCGGCGGGCGAGGTCGGTCACGCCGAGCCAGGGCTCGTCGCCCCCGAGGGCGAGCAGCACCTCCGCCACGCGGCGGGTCGTCGACGACGGGGCGTCCTCCTGCGGGTCCACGGCGGGTCCTCTCCCTCGGGTCCGGCCAGCGTAGCCACGATGTTCCGCTGAACGGAACCTTCTCACCTGCGCCGATGTCGCCGCAACACAGAGTTAACCGGCCTGCAACCCCCGAGGACCGCTCGGTGCCTAGTTTCGTCGCATCGACGGCCGGTACAGGCTGTCGCCCCCCTCGTTCCGGTGAACGGAACCCAAGTCTCGGGAGTCGACGTGAACCACAGGATGCGCGCCTGGTCCGGCGCCGGGATCGCCGGTCTCGCCCTCACCCTCGCCGCGTGCTCCGGCTCGGCGGTCAGCGCCGCCGGCGGCGGCGAGTCCTCGACCGGCGAGTCCGTCGACGAGGTCCTCATCGGCGCGCTGCACCCGCTCACCGGGTCGAACGCCGCCGACGGCCAGCAGATGGCGAACGCCGCGCAGCTCGCGGTCGACGCGGTGAACGAGGCCGGCGGCATCGCGTCGCTCGGCGGCGCCGACCTGGTGCTCGAGACCGGCGACACGCAGGGCACCCCGGAGACCGGCCAGAGCGAGGCGACCCGCCTCATCGAGGACGGCGCCGTCGCGCTGGTCGGCACCTTCCAGTCCGGCACGAGCGCCAACGTCGCCTCGGTGGCCGAGCGCAACCAGGTGCCGTTCGTCATGGACGTGTCCGCGCTCGACGAGATCCTCGAGCAGGGCTACCAGTACTCCTTCCGGCTGCAGCCGAACGCGAGCCTCATGGGCGAGCAGGGCGCCGCGGCGCTCGCGGCCCTCGCCGAGGACTCCGGCACGCCGGTCGACCAGGTCGCGTTCCTGTACGAGCAGGGCAACTACGGCGCGGCGGTGTACGAGGGCTTCCAGGCCGCGGCCGACGAGGCCGGCATCACGGTCGACCCGGTGATCTCCTACGACGCCACCGCGGTCAGCGACATGACCACCCAGATCAGCCAGGTCGCGGCGTCCGGCGCCGACGTGCTGGCCGTCGCCGGCTACTACCGCGACAGCCTGCTGGCCGCGCAGGCGGTCGACACGGTGAAGCCCGACCTGCAGGCCGTGTTCGGCGTCGCGAACGGCGCGTACGACCAGCCGGCGTTCGTCGCGGACGCCCCGAGCGGCGGCGAGGGCTACTTCGACGCCAACTACCACTGGGACGTCACGAACCCGGACGCGGTCGCCCTCGCCGAGCTGTACGAGGAGACCTACGGCGAGCCGATCCGGACCTCCGCCGTGCTGACGTACGACGCCGTGATGGTGGTCGCCGGGGCGATCGAGGAGGCCGGGTCGACCGACCCCACCGCGATCCGCGACGCGATCGCCGACACGGACTACGAGCCGCTCGTCGTCTCGCAGGGCCCGGTGTCCTTCGACGAGACCGGCCAGAACACGAACGCCGGGATCGTCGTGATGCAGGTGCAGGACGCCGCGGTCACGCAGGTGTTCCCGAACGAGCTCGCCGAGGCCGCGTACCGGTTCCCGGCCGCGCCCGGCGCCTCCTGACCGGCACGGCGGCCCCGGGGCGCGCACCCCGCACCCCGCGCCCCGGGCCCCGCCGAACCCGCTGGACCACCCCCGACCGAGGGAGCCCCATGACCACCACGCTGCCCGCGACGGACACGTCGCCCCCGGGCGCGCGCACCACCGCCCGGCTGTCCGAGAAGTCCCGCGTCCTGCTCGTCACCGGCGGCGTCCTGCTGGTCGTCGCCGTGGTCGCCGGTCTGCGCGCCGGGTCGGGCGCCGTGCTCACCCAGGCGCTGGTCACCGGCGTGCTGACCGGCGGCATCTACAGCCTGGTCGCGATGGGCCTCACGCTGATCTACGGCGTGCTGCACATCATCAACTTCGCCAACGGCTCGCTGGTCGCCCTCGCGCTCTATCTGACGCTGGTCTGCGTCCAGGACCTCGGGATGCACCCGTATGTCGCGCTGGTCGTCGTCATGCCGGCGATGTTCCTGCTCGGCGCGCTGCTGCAGGCGACGCTGCTGAACCCCGTGATGAAGGCGCCGATCCAGATCCAGCTGCTCATCACGATCGGCCTGGCCCTGGCGATCGAGAACGGGCTGCTGCTGGCGTTCGGGCCCAACCCGCGCTCGGTGGCGCTGCCCGGCAACACCGGCGTGCGGGTCCTCGGGGCGACCGTCGAGCTCTCCCGGATCTGGGCGTTCGTCGGCGCGCTGGTGATCGTCGCCCTGCTCGCCCTGCTGCTCCAGCGCACCCGGGTCGGCACCGAGATCCGCGCGGTCGCCGCCAACCCGGAGGGCGCCCGCCTGGTCGGCATCGACATCCGGTGGATCTACGTCCTCACGTTCGGCCTCGGCGCGATGGCCGCGGGCGCCGCGGGCGTGCTCGTGTCGCCGTTCACCACGATCGAGCCGACCACCGGCGCCGTGTTCAACCTGACCGCGTTCGTCGTGGTGGTGCTCGGCGGCATGGGCAACGTGCCCGGCGCGCTGGTCGGCGGCCTGGTCGTCGGGCTGACCGAGCAGCTGGCCGGCCTGATCCTGCCGAGCCAGAGCCCGCTGCTCGCCGTGTTCGTCGTGTTCCTCGTCGTGCTGTTCGTCCGGCCGCGAGGCGTCTTCGGGAGGTCCGCATGACCGCCACCGCGCCCTCGACCCGCTCGGCCCCCGCGTCCGCCCCCCTGACCGGGCAGCTCACCTCGACGCCCCGCGTCCGCGGCCGGTTCGACTACGCGCTGGTCCTCGGCGTGCTCGTCCTCGGGGCGGCGCTCCCGTTCTTCATGACGACGTCCCAGATGGCGATCGCCAACCGGGTGCTGGTGTTCGCCATCATGGGCGTCGGCTGGAACGTCATGGCCGGGTTCGGCGGGATGTTCTCGTTCGGGCACGCCGCGTACTTCGGCATCGGGGCCTACGCCACCGCCTACTCGGTCGTGCACCTGGGCCTGAGCCCGTGGGTCGGCCTGCTGGCCGGCATGGTGCTCGCCGCCGCGGCCGGGGTCGGCATCTCCTACCTGGCGCTGCGGTACAAGCTGACCGGCGCGTACTACACGATGTCGACCTTCGCGTTCGCCGAGGCCCTGCGCCTGTTCGTGCAGGGCTCGGAGCCGCTGCGCCGCACCGTCGGGTTCTCGATCCCGGTGCAGCAGGGCAGCTCGTTCGCCGGGTTCCAGTTCCCGGCCGGGTCGCCCTGGTACTGGTGGATCGGCGTCGTGCTGCTGGCCATCTGCCTGCTCGCCACCATCGCGTTCGTGCACAGCCGCACCGGCCGGTTCACGCTCGCGGTCCGCGACGACGACGCAGCCGCGGCCGCCCTCGGCATCGACGTGCTGCGGCACAAGCTCGTCGCAGTCGCGCTCTCCGCGGCCATCACGTCGGTCGCCGGCATGTTCTACGTGCAGTACTACATGTTCGTCGACCCCTCGATCGCGTTCGGGGCGCACACCTCGAACGACGCGATCATCACCGCGGTCGTCGGCGGCACCGGCACGATCTGGGGCCCGGTCGTGGGCGCGGTCATCATGGCGCCGCTGTCCGACCTGGTCGCCGGGTTCCTGCGCAACCCGCCGCCGGCGCTCGACTGGCTGGCCGGCCAGAGCGGGCTCGACATCATCGTCTACGCCGTCATCCTGATCCTCGTCGTCACGCTGCTGCCCAAGGGCATCGTCGGGACGATCGCCGCCCGCAGGAGGAAGCAGTGACCGTCCTCGAGGCCACGGCCGTCACCAAGTCGTTCCGCGGGCTGCAGGCCCTGCGCGGCGTCGACATCAGCGTCGAGGAGGGGCAGATCCTCGGCATCATCGGCGCCAACGGCGCCGGCAAGACCACGCTGTTCAACTGCATCACCGGGTCGTTCGCCCCCACGTCGGGGCGCGTGACGCTCGACGGCCAGGACGTCACCGGCCTGCCGGCGCACCAGCTGGCGCGCCGCGGGATGGTCCGGACGTTCCAGCTCATGCGGCCGTTCGCCACGATGTCCGTCCTGGAGAACGTCGAGATCGCGGCCATGAGCCGCGGCGCCCGCGGGGCCGACGTCCGCCGGGAGGCGGCCCGCGCGGTCGAGCGCACCGGCCTCGCCGAGTGGGCCGGGCGCCGGTCGGGCTCGCTCCCGGCCGGGATGCAGAAGCGGCTCGAGCTGGCCCGCGCCGTGGCGATGCGCCCGCGGGTGCTGCTGCTGGACGAGGTGCTCGCCGGGCTGGTGCCCGCCGAGCGGGCGCCCGTGCTGGACCTGCTCGAGGACCTCCGCCGGCAGGAGGGCACCACGATGGTGTTCATCGAGCACATCATGGCCGCCGTCCGCCGGCTGTCCGACCACGTCGTGATGATGGACCAGGGCGCCGTGCTGGCCCGCGGGGACGCGGAGTCGGTGCTGTCCGACCCGAAGGTCGTCGAGGCGTACCTGGGGAAGGAGACGCGCAGTGCCTGAACCGATGCTCGAGCTGACCGGGGTCCGCAGCGGCTACCACGGCCTGGAGATCCTGCACGGGGTCGACCTCACGGTCGGCGTCGCGGAGGTCGTCGCGCTCGTGGGCGCCAACGGCGCCGGCAAGTCCACCACCCTCAAGAGCGCCGTCGGCGAGATCAAGCTCCAGGGCGGGTCCGTCACGTTCCGCGGCGAGAAGGTCGGCTACGGCCGCTCGCACGAGCTGGCCCGCCGCGGCCTGATGCTCGTGCCCGAGCACCGCGCGCTGTTCGGCTCGCTGACCGTGGAGGAGAACCTCGCGATGGGCGCCCGCGCCCGGCTGGGCCGGCCCGGGTTCGACAAGGAGTGGGTGCTCGACCTGTTCCCGATCCTGCGGGAGCGGCGCACCCAGCTCGCCGAGACCATGTCCGGCGGTCAGCAGCAGATGCTCGCGATCGCCCGGGCGCTGATGGGCGCCCCGGAGCTGCTGATGCTCGACGAGCCGTCCACCGGCCTGTCCCCGAAGCTCACCGCCGACGTGTTCGGCGCCGTCGAGGCGATCCGCGAGCGCGGCGTCAGCATCCTCATCGTCGAGCAGAACGCCTCGCACGTGCTGGCGTTCGCCGACCGCGCCTACGTCCTGGAGTCCGGCTCCGTCGTGCTCGACGGCACCGGCGCCGAGCTCGCGGCCGACACCCGCGTCCAGGCGGCGTACCTCGGCGGCTGACGACGCCGGCGCCCGGCGCGCGCACCCCGCACCACCCCCGATCCCGACCCACCGCCGCGGCGCACCGCCACGGCGCCGGCGGACCGCGGCGCCCGCCGCCGCCCCGCCCGGCTGCACGAGAGGAATGACATGACCGACTGGAACGACGAGGTCGAGCGGGTCCGCCGGCTGCGGGCCGACCGGACGAAGGTCGGGCACGGCGAGCGCCCCGCGGTCGTGGTGGTGGACTTCCAGCGCGCGTTCACCGAGCACGAGCACATCGGCCCGGAGACCGCCGTGACCCTCGGGCACGCGCAGACGCTGCTGGAGGCGGCGCGCGCCGCCGGCGTCCCCGTGATCTACCTGGTGATGATCCTGGACGACCTCGACGACCGGATGCTCGCCCAGCGGGTGCGCTCCTCGCTCACGGAGCGCTGCCGCCGCGGCGACCCGTGGACGGAGATCAGCAGCGCGGTCCCCGCGGCCCCGGGCGACCACATCGTCGAGAAGACCGTGGCCTCGGGCTTCTACAGGACGGAGCTCGACGCGCTCCTCGCCGACCTCGGCGTCGACGAGCTCGTGGTCATCGGCACCTCCACCAGCGGCTGCGTGCGCGCGACCGTCGTGGACGCCGCGTACCGGTCGTTCCACGTGAGCGTGGTCGAGGAGTGCTGCGACGACTTCCGGGTGCTGTCCCGCGAGGCGAGCCTGTGGGACATGCAGGACCGGTTCGGCGACGTCGTCTCGCTGGAGCACATGCTCGGCCGGTTCGCCGAGCTCGGTGCGGCCCGGGACGCCGAGGTGGTGCGGTGACGTCCACGCCGCTCGGCACCGACGGGCGCCTGGTCTACTCGCCGATGCCGGGCCGCCCGCAGGTCACCTGGCCGGACGGGAAGCTCGTCGCGGTCTGGCACGCGCCGAACGTCGAGCACTACGACTACGTGCCCCCGGGTGGTGGCAGCCCCGCCGGCCGGGTGGCCGCGCCCGACGTCCAGCACTACATGCACCGGGACTACGGCAACCGGGTCGCGTTCTGGCGGATGCTCCGCGCGGTGGACGCGTACGCGATCCCGTCGACCGTGTCGCTCAGCCTCACGCTGCTCCGCGACGACCCGGAGATCCGGGACGCCATCCGGGAGCGCGACTGGGAGGTCATGAGCCACGGCATCTCGAACCTGCGGCCGATCTACGACCTGGACGAGGCGGCCGAGTCGGCGTTCCTCGCGCAGTCCCAGGAGCTGACCCGCACGCACTACGGCGCGTCGCTCCAGGGGATGCTCGGCCCGAAGATCTCCGGCACCGACCTCACCGCGGACCTGATGGTCGAGCACGGGATGACGTACCACGCCGACTGGATCCACGACGAGCAGCCCCGCCCGCTGCGCACCCGCTCCGGCGGGCGGCTGGTGTCGATGCCGTACTCGTACATGCTCAACGACGTGCCGCTGCTGCACGCGAAGCACTACCCGCCGTCGTACTTCGTCGACATGGTGCGGGCGCAGATCGGCCGGCTGGTCCGGGACGCCGAGCGCGACGGCCAGGCGCGGGTCGCCTGCATCGCCACCCACCCCTTCCTGTCCGGCCAGCCGCACATGCTGCGCGCGCTGTCCGAGATCTTCGAGCTCGTGCGGGGCGACGACCGGCTCTGGGTGACCCGCGCCGGCGACATCGCCGACCACTACCTGGAGCACCACTACGACGCGCAGCTGGCGCACGCCCGGGCGCTGGCGGGGGAGGGTCCGCGATGACGGTCGACGACGCGGGCGCGACGGTGTTCGCGCCGACGCTGGAACGGACCAGCGACCGGCTGCGGGCGCCTTGGGCGCTGCCGGGCGGGAAGAAGCTCGCGGTCAGCGTGCTGCTGCACGCGCCGGCGTACGTCGACGTCGTCCCCGCCGGCGCGCACAAGCCGCTGGCGATGCAGGGCGGGGTCGGCCGCGAGACCGGCGAGCCCCGGCACGGCCAGGTCGCCCGGCTGTCCCAGTGGGACTTCGGCCTGACCGTCGGGCTGTGGCGGCTGCTCGACATCGCGGCGGAGGCCGGCGTGCCGGTCGCGGTGGCGCTCGACGCCGAGGGCGTCCGGACCAAGCCGGGCCTGGCCGCGCTGGTGGCCGAGCGCGCGGGCGAGGTCGTCGCGCGCGGGCGGGCCGCGAACATCGTGCTCGACCCGGCCATGACGGCGGACGAGGAGGCGGCGTACGTCGCGTCCTCGGTCTCCGCGGTGGCCGAGGCCACGGGCCGGCCGGTGACCGGCTGGTTCTCGCCCGAGCGCGCCACCACCCCGCGAACGACCGCCGTGCTGCGGGACGCGGGCCTGACCTGGTTCGGCGACTGGCCGGTCGACGAGCGGCCGCTCGCCCTGGTGGACGAGGCCGCCGGGCTGACCGCGGTGCCGTTCTCCCTGGAGACCGAGGACGTGTTCGCGCTCTACGCGCGCGGGCTGCCGTTCAGCGACTACGAGCGGGTGCTGCTCGACACCGTGGACCAGCTCGTCGCCGACGCCGACCTGCTCGGCGCCCGGTACCTCGGGCTGAGCTGGTTCGGGTGGGTGCTCGGGCAGGCGTGCTTCGCCGACGTGGCGGAGCGGGTGCTCGCGCGGCTGGCGGCGCACCCCGACGTGCTGCTCGTGCTGCCGGGCGACGTGCCGGCGCTGGTGGGCGGGGGCGGGGCGGGCGACGCCGGGGCGGGCGCCGGCCTGTGACCACCACGGAGGCCGCGCGGCCGCTGCCCGCGTCGCTCGGCTGGGCGCTCGGCTCCGGCACGATCCTGCAGGGCCTCAACTCGGCCGTGCTCGCGGTCGCGCTGGTGTCGATCGGCCGCGACCTCGCGGTCGACGACGCGGGCGCGCTCGCGTGGGTGGTCACCGCGCTGTACCTGTCGGCGGCGGTGGCGTCCCCGACCGGCGGGCGGCTGGCCGACCTGTTCGGCCCGCGCCGGGTCTACCTGGTCGGGCTCGTGATCGCGCTGGCCGCGTCGGTGGCGGGGCCGTTCGTGCCGTCCGTCGGCTGGCTGATCGCCGACCGGGTCCTGCTCGGCGTCGGCACGGCGCTGCAGTTCCCCACGGCGATGGCGGTCGTCCGGCGGCAGGCGCGGGTCCTCGGCGCGCAGCCGGCGTCCGCGCTCGGCGTGATCGCCCTGTGCGGGCAGACGACCGCGGCGCTCGGCCCCACCATCGGCGGGCCGATCGTCGCGCTGTGGGGCTGGCAGGGGATCTTCTGGGTCAACGTGCCGATCGTCGCGAACGCCGCGTTCTGGGTGCTCCGCGTCGTGCCGGCCGACCCGCCGCTGCCGCGCGCCGGCGCCCGGGAGACCCTGCGGTCGCTCGACCCCGTCGGCCTGCTGCTGTTCGTGGGCACGCTGGTGCCGCTGATGCTCGGGCTGCTGTCGCTGGACTCCTCGCCGCGCTGGTGGTGGTTCGTGGTGACCGCGGCGCTGCTCGCGCTGCTGGTGTCCTGGTCGGCGCGGTCCCCGCGGCCGTTCCTCGACGTGCGGCTGCTCGCGCGCAGCCCCGGGGTCTGGCGCACCTGCGTCCGCGCGGTCGTCACATTCGTGTCGTTCTACGCGATCTTCTACGGCCTGCCGCAGTGGCTGGAGGTCGCCCGTGGGCTGTCTCCGGCGCAGGCCGGGCTGCTGATGTTCCCGGTGTTCGGCGTCGGCGTGCTGTCCACGCTCGTCGCGTCCCGGCTCGGCGCGCGCGTCCGGCCGCGGGTGCTGCTGGTGCTCGGGTCGCTCGCGATGGTCGTCGCCGGGGTGCTCGCGGCGACCGCGGTCGACGCGGACGCGCCGGTCTGGCTGCTCGTGCTGCTCGGCGCGCTGCTGGGGGTGCCGAACGGCTTCAACAACCTCGGCAACCAGCTCGTGCTGCACGCGTCGGTCGCCGAGCAGCACGCGGGGGTCGCCAGCGGCCTGTACCGCACCGCCCAGTACATCGGCGCCGCGCTGGCGTCCGTCGTCGTCGCGGCCGCGGTGGCCCCGGCGGGCGGTGCGGGCGCGGGCGGCGAGGCCGGGGACGGCGGGATCCACGCGCTCGGCGCGTGGATCGCCGGCCTCGGCGCCGTCCTGCTGCTGGGGTCCCTGGTCGTCCTGGTCCGAGAGAGGCGGCGCGCATGAGCCACCTGTTCACCCCCCTGCCCCTGCGCGCGCTCACGGTCGCCAACCGCGCCTGGGTGTCGCCGATGTGCATGTACGCCTGCGAGGACCCGGCCGCGCCGGGCGTTGTCGGCCCGTGGCACGCGGCGCACTACGCGCAGTTCGCGCTCGGGGGCGCGGGGCTCGTGCTCACCGAGGCGACCGCGGTGCTGCCCGAGGGGCGCGTCACGCCGCAGGACGCCGGGCTGTGGTCCGACGACCACGTCGCGCCGTGGCGCCTGGTCACCGACGCGGTGCACGCCGCGGGCGGGCTCGTCGCGGTGCAGCTGGCGCACGCGGGTCGCAAGGCGGGCCACTACCGGAACCTGCCGGGCGACGCCGACCCGGTCGGCTCCGTGCCGGTCGCGGACGGCGGCTGGGTGACCGTGGGCGCGGCCGGCGAGCCGTTCGGCGACTACGCCGCGCCGCGCGCCGCCACCGACGCCGACCTGCGCGACGTCGTGGCCGCGTTCGCGGACGCCGCCCGACGTGCCGTCGCCGCGGGGTTCGACGCCGTCGAGCTGCACGGCGCCCACGGCTACCTGCTGCACGAGCTGCTGTCGCCGGTGACCAACACCCGCGCCGACGGCTGGGGCGGGTCGCGCGAGGCGCGGGAGCGGCTGCTGCTGGAGTCCGCGCGTGCGGTGCGCGCCGTGCTGCCCGACGGGATGCCGCTGCTGGTCCGGCTGTCGGTGTCCGACGTGGCGCCCGGCGGGCTGGCGGCGGAGGACTCGGCGGCGCTCGCGGGGCGGCTGCGCGCGGCGGGGGTGGACCTCGTCGACTGCTCGTCGGGCGGCCTCGTCCCGGGCGCCGAGTACCGCCCGGCGCCGGGGTACCAGGTGCCGGGGTCCGCCGCGGTCCGGCGTGCCGGGGTGCCGACCGCCGCCGTCGGGCTGATCGAGGAGCCGTGGCACGCGGAGGACGTCCTCCGCCGGGGCGAGGCGGACGCGGTGCTGCTGGGCCGGGCGATGCTGCGGGACCCGCACTGGGCGCGGCACGCCGCGGTCGCGCTGGCCGACCCGGCCGGGCCGCGGGAGCCGCGGTACTACCGGGCGTGGCGGCGCACGGTGCTCGCGGGCTGAGGCCCGGCCCGCACGAGGCGCTGGGCCGTCCGGGTGACCTCCGGACGGGCGAACGTGGCGGAGTCCGCAGCGCGCCCGCGCCCGCGGCGGTCGGGCGCGCGCGCGGCTGAGCAGGACCGTCGCCGCGGCGGGCGCCGACGCCCTGGGCGGGCCCGGGATCCCGTCCGCCCGGTCGTCATTCGGATCACCCGCGAATCCGCCCAAATCGGCACAAAGTCACCCCTACGCTCGCGCTCGGACACGCCGGGACCGGGCGTGCCAGGGGGAGGACATCGTGCGGACCCGGCTGCTCGCGCTCGCCGACGTGACGGACGCCGACGAGGAGGCATGGCACCGGCTGGCCGACCACGCCGCCGAGCCGAACGTCTACCTCGACCCGCGGTTCCTGCTCCCGGCGCGCGACCGCGGGCGGGCCGCGGCGGACCTCCGCCTGCTCGTCGTCGACGACGGCGCCGAGTGGCTGGCGGCGCTCGCGGTGACGACCAAGCCGCTCGCCCCGCGCCTCCCGCTGCGCGCGGCCACGACGGGCGGGTCCTTCATGACCGGGCACGCCGACCGGCACCACCCGCTGCTCCGCGCCGGGCGCGAGGTCGAGGCGCTCCGCGCGCTGCTCCGCGGGGCGCGGCCGACGGGGCTCCCGGGGCTGCTGCAGCTCCAGCACCTGCCGCTCGGCGGGCCGGTCGAGCGCGCGCTGGCGGAGATCGCCGCCACCGGCGGCACCGCGGTGCTGGAGCGACGGCGGCAGGTCGCGGCGTTCGCGCCACGGGCCGAGGTCGCGGTGCCCGAGGTGCCCGAGGGCCCCGGGCCGCTCGTCGACCCGCCGCTCGCCTGGGACCACATGGCGACCGACGAGCGCCGGAACATGCGCCGCGGCATCCGCGGGCTCGCCCGCGAGACCGGCGGCCCGCTGGAGCTGCACGACGTGACCGACGACCCGCGTGCGGACGACGACTTCATCGCGCTGCAGGCGGCCGGCTGGAAGGGGGACGCCGGCCGGGGCGGCGCCGCACTCGCCCTCGACCCCGTCGCCGAGCGGTGGTTCCGCGCCGTGGTCGGCGGGTTCCGGCGGGACAAGGATCTCCGGGTCGTCCGGCTGGCCGCGGGCGGGACGACGCTGTGGACCGGGTACGCGCTGCGGTCCGGGTCCGGGTGGTTCGGGTTCCTCGACGCGTACGCCGAGGCGCACCGGCGGTACAGCCCGGGGTCCATCGGGCGGGTGGCGAACATGACCTACCTGCTCGCCACCACCGACGCCCCGTTCTTCGACCCGGCGTTCGACGCCCGGTACGCGACCGGCGCCCGGATCTTCCCGGCCACCCGCACGCACGTCGATCTGCTCGTCGCGACCGGCGGGCCGGCGGCGCGTGGGGTGCTGCGGGCGGTCCCGGCGGCGCGCCGCCTGGGGCTGGTCCCGGACTGACACGCGCCCGACCGCGGGAGCGCGCGTGGGACGCTGGGCGGGTGAGACTCCGCCGCCCCACGGTCGCCGCCGACGTGCCCACCGGCTTCCACGCCGCCGAGGCCCGCGCGCTCCAGGTCGCGCTCGTGGGCGTGCTGTCGGCCGTCGAGCGCGCCGCCGACGCGCCGGTCCCGGTCGACGTCGCGTTCGAGGCGGGCCGGGACGCCGCGGTCGTCGTGCTGTGCCGGAACCGGGTGGTCGGCTTCGTGCCCGACGCCCACGCCGACGGGCTGCGGGCGCAGGTGGCGGCGGCCGGCCGGCGCGCGCACCTCGTGGCGCCGGGGCGGGTCGTCCGGGACGGGGGGCTGTGGCGGGTGTGGGTCGGCCCCGAGCCCGAGGGCGGGCTGCCGCCGGCGCCCGACGGGCTCGACACGCTGCCCGAGCCGCAGCCGACGATCCTGGGGGTCCCGCTGCGCCGCGACGGGCTCTGACGGAGGCCCCGCCCCCGCCGCGCAGCGCGCCGGCCTCACGCCCCGGCGAAGAACCCGCCCGGCGCGATCCGGTCGCTGAGCCGGGGCGCGTAGTGGTCGAAGAACACCCGCGCGACGAGCTCCCGCCGGCTGCCGACGCCCGCCTTCTCGAACACCGCCTTGAGGTGGTCCTGCACGGTCCACGGCGACAGGTGCAGCGCGCGGCTGATCTCCTGCGTGCTCTCGCCCTGGAGCACCGCCGCCACGACCTCCTGCTCCCGCCCGGTCAGCCCGAGCGCGGCGACGACGAGCGGCACGATCTCGGGCGGCCGGGCCTCCTCGATCGTCACGACGACCTGCCGCGGGCGGCCGTCCGGTCCCGTGAGCGGCGCGGCGTGCACCACGAGCCACTCGCCGGCGGGGGTGCGCACCCGCAGGCGCGGCACCGTGCCGAGCCGTCCGGCCCCGAGGGCGCGCGCCGCGGCGGTGATCGCGGCGACGGGGTTGGGCAGCGCGCCCCAGCCGGTCCCGCCGAGCTCCGCCAGCCGCACCTCCGCCGCGGGGCTGAGCCGGCTCACGGTGTCGTCCGCCTCGACCACGAGCACCGCGGGCCCGAGGACGGGGCCGGGCCCGGCGGCGGGGCGCTCGTCGGCGGCGCCGCTCGCCACGGCCGTCACCAGGCCGGCGCGTACGCCGAGCGCGATCGTCGGCGACACCCGGCCGAGGAACGCCGCCTCCGCCGGGCTGAACCCGCCCGTGCCGCCGCTGCGGTACAGGGCGACGGCGGCCCACGGGGTCCCCTCGGCCAGCGCGGCGGCCCGCATCTCGTGGTCGAGGGCCCAGTGCGGCACGAAGACGTCGCGGTGCCGGCTGCTGCGGCGCGGGTCGCCGCCGGTGTCGTCCGCGAGGATGCCCACGGGGCGCTCCCGCCGGGCGAGGGCGAGGAACAGGTTGACCTCGTCCGTCACGTACTCGTGCCGGAGGAACTCCGCGTCCATCTCGTCGCCGAGGTTCCGCTTCACCGAACCGGTCAGCAGGCCGGTGTCCGGGTCGACGGGGCCGAGGCACGCGGCGTCGAACGGCACGGCCGCACCGAGCAGCTCGCTCGCCTCCTCCGCGAACGCGCGCCACCCCAGCCCGGAGCGGGCCAGCGTCTCGAGCCCGCGCTGCACGGGCTCCGTGCGGAGCGTCGTCATGCTCTCGATGGTGCTCCTGTCCGGTTCGTCCGGAAAGCCCCATTTCCCCGGCGACAGCCGGGCGTGGGAGGAGCGGGTCGCGACCACCCAGGTTCCTGGGATACCGCGGCCGGTCCCGCGCCGGGACGCTCGTCGGCATGGTCACGGAGATCACGGCCCCCGAGCCGCTCAGCACCACGCTCCTCGACGAGCTCCGCGCCGCCGTCACCGGCGCCGTGCTCGATCCCGGCGACCCGGAGTGGGACGTCGCACGACTGCCGTGGAACCGGCTGGTCGACCAGCAGCCGCTCGCTCTCGTGGTCGCCGCGGACGCGTCGGACGTCGCGGCCACCGTGCGCTGGGCCGCGCGCCACGGCGTCACGGTCAGCGCGCAGCCGAACGGCCACGGCGCGAGCGCGGCCCTCGACGGCACCGTCGTCGTCCGGACCGCCGCCCTCGGCGACATCTGGGTCGACGCGGACGCCCGCGTCGCCCGGGTCGGCGCCGGGGTGAGGTGGGGGGACCTGCAGGTCGCGCTCGACGGCACCGGGCTGACCGCGCTCATCGGCTCCAACCCGGACGTCACGGTCGTCGGCTACAGCCTGAGCGGCGGGCTGTCCTGGTTCAGCCGCGCGTACGGCCCGGGCGCCGCGTCGATCCGCGCGGCCGAGGTCGTCGACGCCACGGGCGCGCTGCGCTGGGTGCGGTCGGGCGACCCCGCGGACGCGGACCTGCTCTGGGCCCTGCGCGGGGGCGGCGGCGAGTTCGCCCTCGTCACGGCGCTCGAGCTGGACCTGCACCCGGCGCCGCGGATCTACGGCGGCCTGCTCGGCTACCCGGCCGAGGCCGCGGGACCGGTGCTCCGCGCGTTCCTGGAGGTCACGCGGTCCGCGCCGGAGGAGCTGACCGCGTGGTTCACGCTCATGCACCTGCCGGACGCCCCGTTCATCCCGGTGGAGCTGCGGGGGCAGTCGCTCGCCGTCGTCACGGCCACGCACCTGGGTGACGCCGAGACCGCCGAGCGGCTGCTCGCGCCGCTGCGCGCCGCCGGGCCGGTGCTGCGGGACACGTTCCGGGTGGTGGCGCCCGGGGAGGTGGGGCTGCTCGCCGAGGAGCCCGTCGACCCGGTCCCGGCCGTGCTCGCCGGCACCCGGCTGCACGGCTTCGACGACGACGCGGCCGCCGAGCTGCTGCGCGTCGCCGGGGCGGGCAGCGGCACCCCGCTGCTCCAGGTGCAGCTCCGGCACGTCGGCGGCGCGCTCGCCCGGGAGCGGGTGCCCGCCGCGGCCGGCACCGCCGACGAGCCGTACCTGCTCACCGGCCTGACGATCGTGCCGAGCCCGGACGTCGCACCGCTGGTGTCCGCGGCGCTGGACCAGCTGTTCACCACGTTCGCCCCGTGGAGCACGGGCACGGCGCCGCTCACGTTCCTCGACCGGGACGAGTCGATCCGGCGGGCGTACCCGGCCGCGACGGTCGACCGGCTGCGGGCGGTCAAGGCCGCGGTCGACCCCGCGGGGATCTTCCGGGGCAACCGACCGGTCGACGCCTGACGCGCGCGGCGCGCGGGCCGGTCCCCGGCAGGGGGGTGGACCGGCCCGCGCGCCCGCGCGTCCGGGGGGTCAGCGGCCCGCCGACGCCGCCCAGCGGATCAGCGGCCACTGCAGCGGCAGCCGGGCGAGCGTCACGCCCGCCCGCACGACGGCGCGGCGGCTCCGGTGCCGGGCCAGCCCACGCACGCCGTCGAGGGCCATCTGCACGTTCGCCGGGAACACGGCGGCCAGGAGCGCCGCGCTCGCGGGCCCCGCGACGCGCCGGGTGCCGGGGAGGGCCAGCCCGGCGGCGCATACCAGCTCGGCCACCCCGGAGACGACGACGAGGTCGCGCGGGCGGGGGAGCGCGCGCGGCACGGCCGGCTCGAACACCCGGGGCCGGACCAGGTGGACCACGCCCGAGACCAGGAAGGCGGCGGCCACGACGGCGGCGCCGCGGGTGAGCGGGCGGGCGGCGGTCGGCGCGGCGGTCGGCAGGCTGCGGGTCACGGGCCCATCCTCGCCGGGTGCGCGTCGGCGGGCACCCGGGCCACACTGGGGCGATGACCGCGCGGCGCTGGGTGGTGCACGGACAGGTGCAGGGGGTCGGCTACCGGGCGTCGATGGCCGCGGAGGCCCGGCGGCTCGGCGTCGCCGGCTGGGTGCGCAACCGCGCCGACGGCACCGTCGAGGCGCTGGCCGAGGGCCCGGAGAGCGCGGTGGCGGCGCTCGCGGCCTGGGCGCGCCGGGGTCCGCGGTTCGCCGACGTCACGCGCGTGGAGGAGCACGACGCGGCCCCGGAGGGGTCGGGGGACTTCACGATCGCGGGCTGACCGGCCCCGCCGGTTCGGTGCCTCCCGCCGGGTTCGGTGCCCACGAGCACCGAACCGGGCGGGGACCACCGAACCCGGCGGCGGCCCGGACGAGCGGGGCCGTCAGGCGCCCGGGACGATCACCGCGCGCCCGCGGACCTGGCCGGCGTGCAGCCGGTCGTACGCCTCCGGCGCCTGGTCGAGCGTGAACTCCTCGACGTGGATCGTGATCGCGCCGCGCCTCGCGAGCTCGACGACCTCCATCAGCTCCGTGCGGGAGCCCCAGTTGATCGCCCGGCCGTTGACGTCGAGCGGCACGGTCGTCTGGCCGATGCGCACCGCGCCGGACGCGACGCCCACGACCACGACGTCGCCGCCGACGCGCACCATGCCGCCGGCCAGGTCGGCGGTCGGCTGGATGCCGACGAAGTCGAGCACGACGTCCGCGCCGAGCCCGCGGGTCAGGCCCTTGACCGACTCGATCGCGTCGGGGTTCGACAGGAACGCGTGGTCCGCGCCCACCTCGCGGGCGAACGCGAGCTTGTCCTCGGCGACGTCGAGCACCACGACGGTGCTCTGGGTGAGTGCCTTGAGGATCTGGATCGCGACGTGGCCCAGGCCGCCGGAGCCGATGACGACGGCGGTCGTGCCCGGCGTCAGCCGGGGGAGCGCGGACTTCACGGCGCGGTACGGGGTGAGCCCGGCGTCGGTGAGCGAGACGTTCCGCACCGGGTCGAGGTCGCCCAGCGGCACGAGGTGCCGGGCGTCGTCCACGATCATGTACTCGGCCATGCCGCCGTCGGTGAAGATGCCGGGTGCGCGCATGCCCTGCTCGCAGTTCTGCTCCTCGCCCGAGGCGCAGGCGTAGCACCGGCCGCAGCCCCACGGGCCGTAGACCAGGACGCTCTCGCCGACCTCGACGCCGTGCACGCCCGCGCCGACCTCCTCGACGACGCCGGCGACCTCGTGGCCCAGGGTCAGGGGCAGCGGCTTGAAGGAGTAGTCCTCCGCGGAGGCGCCCATGATGAACTCGTCCGAGTGGCAGGCGCCCGCGGCGGTCACGCGCAGGAGCACCTCCGACGGGCCGGGGGTGGGCTTGTCGACCTCGACCAGCTCGGGGCGGGCGCCGATCTCGCGGTACTGCAGGGCCTTCATGGCTGCGACTTCTTCCTCCGGGGCGACCCCGGTGTCTGGTAGATGCACCCACCATACGCTTGAAGTGTCAACTACCAATCGGTCGGCATCCGGCGCCGCGGCGGGCGGCGTCGCGTGTGTCGGGGGTCACGTCTACGGTCGGAGCATGAACGTCGTCCTGATCCCGGGTTTCTGGCTCGACGCGTCCTCCTGGGCGCCGGTCTCCGCGGCCCTGGAGGCCGCCGGGCACACCCCGCACCCCGTCACGCCGCTGGGCGCCGGCGGCGCGGCGGACGAGGTCGCGGGCATCACGATCGCCGACCAGGCGCGCGCGGTCGCCGAGCTGATCGACGGCATGGACGGCCCGTTCGTGGTCGTCGGCCACAGCGGCGGGGGCGCCGTCGCCCACGCCGTGGCCGACCTGCGCCCCGACCGCGTCGAGCAGGTGGTCTACGTCGACAGCGGCCCGCTCGGCGAGGGCGGTGTCGTCAACGACGAGCTGCCGGTGGTCGACGGCGTCGTCCCGCTGCCGGACTGGGGCGTGTTCGAGGAGGAGGAGCTGGTGGGCCTGACGGACGAGATCCGCGCCGACTTCCGCGCCCGCGCCGTCTCCGTCCCGCCGCTCGTGGCCAACGGGCCCCAGCGCCTGCACGACGAGCGCCGGTACGAGGTCCCCGTCACGGTCATCACGTCGACCATGCCCGAGGCGGTGCTGCGCGACCTCATGGCGAAGGACCACCCGTACGTGCGCGAGCTCGCGCGCATCCGGGACGTGACGGTCGTCGAGCTGCCGACCGGCCACTGGCCGCAGCTGAGCCGCCCCGACGACCTCGCGGCGGCCGTGGTCGCGGCGGTCCAGGGCGAGGCCGACGCCGAGGAGGCCATGGCCGTCCCGACCTGAGTTTGCTATGGTCGACTTTAGTAAAGTCAGCCATAGTAAACTGACCCATAGTCAGGAGGCAGGCGGTGGGTTTCGTCGGTCGGGCTCGTGAGCTGGACGAGCTCGAGCGACAGCTCGCGGTCGTCCGGTCGGGCACCCGCGCCGACGCCGGCGTGGCCGTCCTCGTGCGCGGGCGTCGGCGCGTCGGCAAGTCCCGGCTCGTGGCGGAGCTCGTGGAGCGCTCGGGGCTGCCGTCGGTGACGTTCCAGGCGGCGCGCGGAGCGCCCGTGGCGCAGGAGCTCGCGCTGCTCGCCGAGGCCGTCGCCGACTCGGACCTCCCGGGTGCCGACGTCGCTCGTGGGTCCACGCCGACGACGCTCACCGCCGCCCTCACGCTGCTCGCGGCCGCCCTGCCCGACGACGCGCCCGCCGTCGTGGTGCTCGACGAGCTCCCGTGGCTCCTCGAGCAGGTCGACGGCGGCGCCGGGGAGCTGCAGCGTGTCTGGGACGCGCGCCTGTCCCGCAAGCCCGTCCTGCTCCTCCTCGTGGGGTCCGACCTGACGATGATGGAGCGGCTCACCGCACCCGATCAGCCGTTCTACGCCCGCGGCACGGAGCTGGTCGTCGACCCGCTCAGCCCGGCAGAGGTCGCGGCGATGACCGGTCTCGGCGGCGGAGCCGCGTTCGACGCCTACCTGATCACAGGTGGTCTGCCGCTCGTCGCCCAGGAGTGGGAGCCCGGGGAGCAGGCGGCGGCCTTCCTGCACGCGTCGCTGGCCTCGTCCACCAGTGCGCTGGTGGTGTCCGGGACCCGCGTGCTGGACGCCGAGTTCGGCGAGGTCTCCCTGGCGCGGCAGGTCCTCACGGCGATCGGCGGGCGCGGCGAGCGCACCTTCAGCGGCATCCAGGGCGCCGCCCGGGGTGGCCCGATGAACGCCGCCAGCCTCACCGCCACGCTGCGCGCGCTCGTCGACAAGCGCGTGGTGGCGGTCGACGAGCCGCTCTCCTCCGCGGCCGCGCCGAAGAACCGCCGGTACCGGATCGCCGACCCGGCTCTCCGGTTCTGGCTCGCGTTCGTCGAGCCCGCGCTCGGCGAGGTGGACCGCGCGCGGCCCGACCTCGCGCTGTCCCGGATCGACCGGGGCTTCGCGGCCTGGCGAGGCCGCGCGGTGGAGCCGGTGGTGCGGGCCGCGCTGCACCGGCTGCTCCCCGACGCGGGCTTCCCCGACGTGTCGGCGGTCGGCGGCTGGTGGCCGAGGAGCAACGTGCCGGAGATCGACCTCGTGGGCGCGGCGGGCGCGCCCGGGCCGGTGCGGCTCGTCGGGACCGTGAAGTGGCGGGCCGACACCCCGCTCCGTGGGTCCGAGGTGGACGCCCTCGCCGCCGACGCCGTCGCGGTGCCCGGGGTGACGGCCGCGACGCCGCTCGTCGGCGTGTGCCCCGCGGGCGCCGAGCCGGGGATGCCCCTGGCCGCCTGCTGGACCGCCGACGACCTGCTCGGCGCCTGGCCGGCCTGACGCTCCGGTCGTCTCACCCTCCTGCCAGCGTGGATGACACGTCAGGCGCGCGTCACCTACCATCGGCCGCGACCCGCCGGAGCCGCGGGCCGCGACAGGGGACCGCGGCGCGCCACGCCGCTCCGCGGCGGGCGCAAGGGCCCGCGTCGCGGCGGGCGAGGCAGGCGGACCCCGGAGAACGGCACCGTGATCAGGATCGGCATCGTCGAGGACGACGCGGCGAGCGCCGCGCTCCTCCTCGACCACCTGCGACGGTACGAGCGCGACCACGGCGAGCAGTTCGACGTCACCCGGTTCGCCGACGGGGCCCAGGTCGTCGCGGGCTACCGGCCGGTGTTCGACATCCTCCTGCTCGACGTCGAGATGCCGGAGCTCGACGGGTTCAGCGCCGCCGAGAAGATCCGCCAGGTCGACCGGGACGTCGTCATCGTGTTCATCACGAACATGACGCAGTACGCGATCCGGGGCTACGAGGTCGACGCGCTGAGCTACGTCCTCAAGCCCGTGCCGTACTTCGCGTTCTCCCAGGAGATCAAGCGCTCGATCGCGCGGCTGCGCCGCCGGTCGGCCGACTACCTGCTGCTGACCGTCGACGGCGGCCTGGTGCGGGTCGCGACCGACGACATCGTGTTCCTGGAGTCGGCCAAGCACCGGACGACCGTGCACACCGTCGACGGCCGGTACTCCGTGGTGGGACCGCTGAAGGCGCTGGAGGCGGAGCTCGAGGGCAAGAGCTTCTTCCGGAGCAACAGCGGCTACCTGGTGAACCTGCGGCACGTGCTCGGCGTCCAGGGCAGCAGCGCGCTCATGGTCGGCGGGCACGACCTGCTGATCAGCCGCCCGCGCAAGAAGGCGTTCCTCGCGGCGCTCACCGACTACCTCGGGGCGCGGCACGCGTGATCATGGAGACGCTGCCGGACATCCCGCGGGTCCTCACGGGCATCGCGGAGTGGGCGGCGTGCCTGCTGTACGTGCTGCTGCGCCGCCAGCGGCTGCCGGTCCGCCGGCTGGTGCTGGTCGCCGCGCTCGCGCTCGGGGTGCTCGTCGCGGTCCAGGAGCTCGCGGACCGGCTGCCGCTGGCGCTGTGGTCGCTCGGCATGGCCGCCGCGGTGGCGGCGATGTACACGTTCATCGTCACGGCGGCGCGGGTGTCGGCGCGGGACGCGGGGTACTTCGCCGCCCGTGCGCTGGTGCTCGCGGAGCTGGTCGCGGCGCTGCACTGGCAGATGCACTGCTTCTTCTTCCTGCCCGAGGGCCGGCCCGGGGTGGCGTGGCAGGTGGCGTTCGGCGCGGTCATGTACGTGGCGTCGTTCGTGCTCGTGTACCTGATCGAGACCCGGCACTTCCGCCCGGCCCAGCCGCTGGAGGTGACGTCCGGCGAGCTCGCCTCGGCCGTGGCGATCGCGCTGGTCACGTTCTTCATGAGCAACATCAGCTTCCTCAACGCGAACACGCCGTTCAGCGGCCGGCTGGGGCTGGAGATCTTCTACATCCGCACGCTCGTGGACCTGTGCGGGTTCGTCGCGCTGTACGCGCAGCAGGGCCAGCGGCTCCAGCTCCGGGCCCGCGCGGACGTCAAGGCCGTCGACGAGATGCTCCGCCGGCAGCACGAGCAGTACCTGCAGTCGAAGCGCAGCATCGAGGTCGTCGACCGGAAGTACCACGACCTCAAGCACCAGATCGCGGTCCTGCGCGCGGAGCGCGACGAGGGGAAGCGGGCGTCCTACCTGGACGACCTGGAGGCGAGCGTGTCCGGGTACGCCGCGCAGGCGCGCACCGGCAACGGCGTCCTCGACGTCATCCTCACGTCCAAGAGCCTGGAGTGCGCCGAGAAGGGCGTCGACCTCACCTACGTCGCGGACGGCGCGACCATCGACTTCATGTCGGCGATGGACGTCTCCGCGGTGTTCGGCAACGCCCTGGACAACGCGATCGACGCGGTGATGGCCGTGCCGGAGCCGGAGAAGCGGCTGATCAAGGTCGCGCTGTACGCGACGGGCGGCTTCGTGCTCGCGACGTTCGAGAACTACTTCGACGGCACGCTGAAGACCGAGGACGGCGCGATCGTGACCCGGCGCGCGGACCGCGACCGGCACGGGTACGGGCTGAAGTCGATCCGGCACACGGCGGAGAAGTACGGCGGGTCGATGACCGTGAGCGCCGAGGACAGCTGGTTCGCGCTGCGGATCCTGCTGCCGGTCCCGGCGACCAGCCGCACCGACGACCCCGGCGCGCTCGCGCGCTGAGCCGCGCCGCGCCGAGCGATCAGCCGAGCGCCACCCGCGCCGCCAGCGCCGGCGCCGACCGCTCCAGCACGGCCCCGCTCGTCCACAGCGACAGCGCCGAGGCGATCGCCATGTGCATGTCCAGGTACAGGTACGACCCGAGCCGCCCGCCGAAGTGCACGTCCGGCTCGTCCTCGGCGAGCGCGCGGTACTCCCGCAGCCGCTCCCGGTCCTGCGGGGTCGCGACGGGGTAGTACGGCTCGTCGCCGGGCAGGGCGAACCGGGACCGCTCGCGCATGATCACCGTGCGGTCCTGCGCGTGCCGGTCCTCGCGCTCCGGGTGGTAGTGCCGGAACTCGTGCACCCGGGTGTGCGGGACGTCGAGGTCGGCGTAGTTCATGACGCTGGTGCCCTGGAAGTCGCGGACCGGCAGCACCTCGGTCTCCAGGTCGAGCGTGCGCCAGCCGAGCGGCCCGGCGTGCTCGTCGAAGTACCGGTCGACCGGGCCCGTGTAGACCACGGGCACCTGGCCGCGCACCGCCGCGCGGCTGAACGGCTGGGACGCGTCGAAGAAGTCGGTGCCGAGCCGGACGTCGATCCGCGGGTGCGCGGCCATCGCCTCGAACCAGGGGCCGTAGCCGCGGGCGGGCAGCCCCTCGTGGGTGTCGGCGAAGTACCGGTTCTCGTAGGTGTACCGGACGGGCAGCCGGGCGATCACGGACGCGGGCAGCTCGCGGGGGTCGGTCTGCCACTGCTTCGCGGTGTAGTCGCGGATGAACGCCTCGTACAGCGGCCGCCCGATCAGCGAGATCGCCTTGTCCTCGAGGTTCGTGGGCTCGCCGCCCCGCAGGCCCTCCGCCGCCTGCTCGGCGACCAGCGCCCGCGCGGCCTCGGGGCCCATGGCCGTGCCGAAGAACTGGTTGAGCGTGCCGAGGTTGATCGGCAGCGGGTACACCGTCCCCGCGTGCGTGGAGTAGACCCGGTGCCGGTAGCCCGTGAACGCGGTGAACCGCCGGACGTAGTCCCAGACCCGCTCGTTCGACGTGTGGAAGATGTGCGACCCGTACCGGTGCACCTCGATGCCCGTCTCGGCGTCGACGCTGCTCCAGGCGTTCCCGCCGAGGTGGTCGCGCCGGTCGATGACGGTGACCGACAGGCCGGCCTCGGCCGCGCGCTCGGCGACCGTCAGGCCGAACAGCCCGGCGCCGACGACGAGCAGGTCCATGCGGGTTCCTCGGGAGGACGGGGCCGCCGGGGCGGCCGGGTGGCGGGGCGAGCGCCCCGAGTGTAGGGCGCCCGCCAGGGCCCCGTGGCGACGGCCGACGACCCGTGCAGGTTGTGCACCGAAAACGACAGTTCGTGCAGGCGGGAGCCTCAGCGGCACCGACGGGGGACCGCGGGATCCCGCCGTCGCCGGCCCCTCCGGCACGCCGGACGGCGCACTCCGGGGGCCCCCGGTGCACCCCGTCCCGAGACCGCGCCGTGACCCCGCCGTGACCTTGCCGACCGTTTGTGCTCCCGAACCGACAGTCTTTCGACGCCCCGCTCCCAGGCCGCTGCCGCGCTGGTCGACTGGGCCCCGCGACCGCAGGACGAGGACGTCGAGTCACGGGTCGCGATCGGTTCTCCAGGTGCGCTGTGGCGCGCACACGGGACGCCGGCACCGCCCGACGAGGGCGCGGCGCCGGCGGCGCGCGAGCAGAGCCGCGAGATGACAAGGGAAGGTCGATGAAGACAACCATCACGGTGCGACGGCGCAACGGCGGGTACGTCAAGGGTGCGGCGGCGGTGGCGGGTCTCGCCCTGTTCGCCCTCACGGCGTGCTCCCCCTCCTCGTCGGACGAGGACACCCGGGCGGGCGACTCTTTCACCACCCGCGAGGTGACCGACGGCAAGACCGAGTTCGTCGTCGTCACGAACCCGGGCGACGGACCCGTGCTGTCCTACGGCAAGGACAGCGGCGTCGAGCTCCTCACCGAGGAGATCGACGGCCAGGAGTACGCGTTCAAGGACATGAACGGCAACGGCGAGCTCGACCTCTGGGAGGACTGGCGGGAGGCGTCTCAGGACCGCGCGGCGGACCTGGCGCAGCACCTGTCCAAGGAGCAGATCGCCGGCCTCATGCTGTTCAGCTCGCACGAGCGCTCGCCCGCGGACGGCCTGACGGACGCGCAGAAGGAGTACATGGCGGAGTCGCGGCTCCGGAACGTGCTCAACGCGGGCCCGAACGAGGTCGAGGCCAACGTGACCTGGTCGAACCAGCTCCAGGAGTACGCCGAGGAGCTGGCGACCGAGGACGAGCCCTACGTCCCGGTGAACTTCTCCTCCGACCCGCGGTCCACCGCGGAGTCCGGCGGCGACTACAACGCGTCCGGCGACATCTCGCGGTGGCCGTCGAACCTCGGCCTGGCCGCGACGTTCGACACCGAGACGATGACGACGTTCGCGCAGGCGGTCTCCGCGGAGTACCGCGCGCTGGGCATCGGCACGGCGCTGAGCCCGCAGATCGACCTGGCGACCGAGCCGCGCTGGCTGCGGGTCGACGGCACGTTCGGCGAGAACGTCGAGCTGGCCTCGGCCATGGCGACCGCCTACGTCGACGGCTTCCAGACGACGCCGGGCACGGACGGCTGGGGCGACGAGTCGGTCAACGCGATGATCAAGCACTGGGCCGGCGACGGCCCGGGCGAGGGCGGCCGCGAGTCGCACACCGAGGCCGGCAAGTACGGCGTCTACCCGGGCGACAACTTCGACGCGCACGCCGAGGTATTCCTGGGCGCGATGGACTCCGCCGCGGTCATGACCGCCTACTCCATCGCCCTGGACGGCGACGGCCAGCCGCTCGGCGGCGGTGACCGCATGGGCTCCGCCTACGACTCGTACCGCACCGGCCTGCTGCGGGAGAACTTCACCGGCGTGGTCGTGACCGACTGGGGCGTCACCGCGGGCGGGAACACCGACCCCGAGGCGTTCATCGGCACCTCGTGGGGCGCCGACGACCTGACGGTCGAGGAGCGGCACTACGCCATCCTGAAGAACGGCGTCGACATGTTCGGCGGCAACAACGCGGTCGAGCCGGTGCTCGCGGCGTACGACATGTGGCAGGCGGACTTCGAGGCCGGCGAGAACGACGTCGACGCGCAGACCCGCTTCGAGGAGTCGGGCACCCGGATCCTGACCATGCTGTTCCAGCCGGGCCTGTACGAGAACGCCTACCTCGACCTCGACGAGTCGAAGGACGTCGTCGCGAGCCAGGACAAGATGGACGCCGGCTACCAGGCGCAGCTCGACTCGGTCGTGATGCTGAAGAACGACGCCGACACCGTCGCCGCCGCCGAGGCCGGCGACTGGGCCGACAAGACCGTGTACATCCCGCGCAGCTACGACACCGGCCAGGCCGGTCTGTTCGGCCCCGGCGAGTACTCCGAGGGCCCCGGCCTGACGGTCGAGATCGCGGAGGACTACTTCGCGAAGGTCGTCACCGACGAGGCCGTCGAGGACGCGGACGGCAAGGTCACGAGCTACACCGCCCCGGACCTGTCCGACGTGGACCTCGTGCTGGTCGGCATGGACAGCCCGAGCTCGGGCGCCGTGTTCGCCAACTCCGGCCACGACGAGACCACCGGTGAGTGGTACCCGCTCTCCCTGCAGTACCGCCCGTACACCGCCGACGGCGAGAACGTCCGGAAGGTCTCGATCTCGGGCGACCTCCTGGCCGACGGCACGCAGGAGAACCGGTCCTACTTCGGCAACACCTCGCGCACGTCGAACGAGTCGGACCTCGACGCGTTCGAGCGCGCCGTGGCCGCCGTCGAGGCGTCCGGCAAGGACATCCCGGTCATCACGGTCCTCAAGGCCAAGAACCCGACCGTCCCGGCCGAGTTCGAGGCGAAGTCCGACGCGATCCTCGTCGGCTTCGGGGTCAGCGACCAGGCGCTCATCGAGACCGCGATCGGCCTCAACGAGCCCCAGGGCCGCCTGCCGATCGGCTTCCCGGCCTCCATGGACGCGGTCGAGAAGCAGCTGGAGGACGTCCAGGAGGACACCGAGCCGTACGTCGACGCGGCCGGCAACTCCTACCTGTTCGGCTTCGGCCTGAACTACGCGGGCCCGATCGAGGGCTGACGCACCCACCGCCCGCGCAGGCGGAGCCGCCGTCAGGCGGACCCGGGCCGCGGGGTGGGCCCGCGGCCAGCACCCACCAAGGAGCACAGAAGTGAAGCGCAACAAGGCCCTGACCTCCGCCCTCGGCGTCGTCGTCGCCCTCACCGGTGTCTTCGGCCTCACCGCCTGCGGCAGCGACGACGGCGGCAGCAGCAGCAACGACTCGTCCTCGGGCGAGCAGGCGGCGTCCGAGTCGGACATCGCGGAGGACCTGGAGAACGCCCGCACCGCCGTCGCCGACGCGCTGGCCGAGGACGACTCCTGGGCCCAGATCATGCTCGCGAGCGACGTCTCGGCGCCGACCGTCAAGTACGGCCTGCTCGTGGTGCCCTACACCTTCTCGGAGGCGGCGTCCCGCATCCAGGGGACCGTCAACATCGACGGCGGCAAGTACACGATCGACGGCGACTCGGCCGAGACCGGCCAGACCTGGCAGATCGACCAGGACGGCACCATCACCGAGGTGACGGAGTAGTCCTCCGCCCGCCCGTCCGGCCGGCCCCGTCGCGGGCCGGCCGGACAGGGCACGCGGCGCGTGACAGTCCGTGCCGCGAAACCGACTGATCGTGCTGCCGCGCCGGACGGCCCCGATCGGCACACCTAGCCTGATCGCCGGTCAGCACTCGAGGAGGAATGCAGTGAACGCCAGGGCGAAGAACGCCGATCGCGCGAAGAGGCCGATGTCGAACAAGAAGTACCTGTGGATCTGGGTGCCGGTGCTCTCGCTGGTCACCGTGATCGCGGTGGTCGCGAACGTCGCGCTCGTCGTCGCCGGCGGCTGGGTCGCCTCCCAGTTCGGCTCGGGCACGTACGAGTTCACGAACGCCGAGGAGTCGGCCGACTGGGACACCGAGTACTACAGCGCCGACTTCGACAGCATCGACGAGGTCGACGCCGCCGCGAAGGAGCTCGTCGAGGAGATCTCCGGCGCCGGCATCGTCCTGGCGAAGAACGAGGGCGCCGCGCTGCCCCTGGCGGCCGGGTCCAGCGTGACCATGCTCGGCCGCGCGGCCGCGGACCCCGTGTTCGGCGGCTCCGGCTCCGGCTCGGTGGACACCAACTCGGCCGTGAACGCGCGCCAGGGCCTGGAGAACGCCGGCTTCACCGTGAACGACGCCGTGTACGGCGCGATCGAGGCGTACGCCGCCGAGAACCCGCGCGGCTTCATCGAGATGGACCGCCCCGACATCTCGACCTACTTCATCGGCGAGATGCCGGTCGACGGCTACGAGGCGCAGTCCTCGTCCTTCGCCGAGTACTCCGACGCCGCGGTCGTCTTCATCGGCCGTCCCGGCGGCGAGGGCGGCGACCTGACCCGCGACATGTCCGACTGGGACGACAACGCGGAGCCCGGCCAGCACCAGCTCGAGCTGAACAAGGACGAGAAGGACCTGATCGAGCTCGCCAAGGCGAGCTTCGACACGGTCGTGGTCGTCGTGAACTCCTCGACCACCATCGAGATGGGCGACCTGCAGGCGGACGCCGGGGTCGACGCGATCCTGCTCGCCGGCTCCCCGGGCGCCACCGGCCTGAACGCCGTCGGCACCATCCTGTCCGGCGAGGTCAACCCGTCCGGCCGCACCTCGGACCTGTGGGTCGCGGACTTCACCGCCGACCCGACCTTCGTCAACTTCGGCGGGTTCCTCTACGACAACCTGTCGGTGTCCTACCCGGTGTCGGCGGTCGAGACCGCGACGTCGAACGCGACCGTGACCGACGAGGCGCCGTTCGTGAACTACGCCGAGGGCATCTACTTCGGGTACCGGTACTACGAGACCGCCGCGGCCGAGGGCTTCCTCGACTACGACGAGGCCGTCGTGTACCCGTTCGGCTACGGCCTGTCGTACACCGACTTCGCCTGGACCGTCACCGGCACCGAGGCCGGCGAGGTGGACGGCACCATCGCCGTGACCGTCGACGTCACCAACACCGGGACCGTCGCGGGCAAGGACGTCGTCGAGCTGTACTACACCGCCCCGTACACCCCGGGCGGCATCGAGAAGTCCGAGGTCGTCCTCGGCGACTTCGCCAAGACCGGCGTCATCGAGCCGGGCGCGAGCGAGTCCGTGACCCTGGAGCTCCCGGTCGAGGACATGGCGTCCTACGACTACGCGGACGCCGGCGCCTACGTGCTCGAGGCCGGGGACTACGCGATCTCGGTCCGCACCGACTCGCACACCGTCGCCGCCGGCACCGAGCCGATCACCTACACCGTCGACTCCGACGTCGTGTACTCCGGCGAGAACCACCGCTCCACCGACCTCGCCGAGGTCACCAACCAGTTCGACGACGTCTCGGCGCAGTTCAGCACCGAGCCGGAGGACGGCAAGATCCTGGCGATGTCCCGCGCGGACTTCGCCGGCACGTTCCCGACCGCGCCGACCGGTGACCAGCTGGTCGCGAGCGACGCCGTCGCCGAGGGCTTCGCGGCCTGGGACGTCGACGCCGAGGCGGACGCCTTCGACGGCGAGATGCCGACGACCGGCGCCAGCACCGAGCTGTCGCTGATCGACCTGCGCGGCCTGCCCAAGGACGACCCGCAGTGGGACGAGCTGCTCGACTCGCTGAGCGTCGGCGACATGACCGACATGCTGCTCAACGGCGCGTACCAGACCGCCGCCATCGGCTCGATCGGCAAGCCGCAGACCACCGAGCCCGACGGCCCGGCCGGCTTCTCCTCCTTCATCAACTCGTCGATCAACGGCGTGGCCTACCCGTCCGAGTTCCTCATCGCGCAGACGTGGGACGTGGACCTGGGCCGCGCGATGGGCGAGATGCTCGGCAACGAGGCGATGTTCAAGGACATCAACGGCTGGTACGCCCCGGCGGCCAACCTGCACCGCTCGCCGTTCGCGGGCCGCAACTTCGAGTACTACTCGGAGGACCCGTTCCTGTCCGGCCGGATGATGACCTCGGTCGCCAACGGCGCGGCGGAGAAGGGCGTGTACACCACGCTCAAGCACTTCGCGCTGAACGACCAGGAGACCAACCGGGTCAACAACGGCATCGCCACCTGGGCGACCGAGCAGACGATCCGCGAGATCTACCTCAAGCCGTTCGAGATGGCCGTCAAGAACATCTCGATGGAGGTCCCGTACCTCGCCGACGACGAGGGCACGATCGAGACGACCACGGTCGGCTCCACCGCGATCATGAGCTCGTTCAACCGCATCGGCGCCACCTGGGCCGGCGGCTCCGAGGCGCTGATGACGGACGTGCTGCGCGGGGAGTGGGGCTTCGAGGGCTTCGCCATCTCGGACTTCAACCTCTACCCGTACATGAACCCGAACCAGTCGATCAGCGCGGGTACGGACCTGACCCTGACCTTCCAGCCGTCGAAGTCTCTCGCGGACACCTCCTCGGCCAAGGCGGTGTCGGACATCCGCGAGGCGACCCACAACATCCTGTTCACGGTCGCCAACTCCAACGCGGTGAACGGGCTGGCGCCGGGGGCCACGGTCTCCTACACGCCCCCCACCTGGGTCTACATCCAGATCGGCGCGTCCATCCTCGTCGGCCTGCTCGTCGTGGCCGGCGCGCTGATGGTGACCCGGCGGGTCCTCCGGCACCGGAGGACCGCCGAGCCGGCGGCGCCGCAGGGCGACGCCGAGCCGGTCTCCGCGGGGCACTGACCCGCTGAGCCGCCCCGCCGGGCCGGCAGTGCCCACCACTGCCGGCCCGGCGGCCGGGGCCGCGACCCCGGTCCCCCCGAACCACCGCCACGCCGCACCACCGCCGAGGACGCCATGATCGAGAACCTGACCCCGCTGGAGAAGGCCGCCCTGCTCACCGGCAAGACGGTCTGGGAGACGTACGACCTGCCGCGGCACGGCGTGCGCTCGCTCTGGCTGGCGGACGGGCCGCACGGTGTGCGCAAGCAGACCGGTGCCGCGGACCACCTCGGCATCGCCGAGTCGCAGCCGGCGACCTGCTTCCCGACCGCCGCGGCGGTCGCGAACACCTGGGACCCCGAGCTCGCCGAGGAGGTCGGGCGGGCGCTCGGCGCCGAGGCCGCCGCGCAGGACGTCGACGTGCTGCTGGGCCCGGGCCTGAACATCAAGCGCTCCCCGCTGGGCGGGCGGAACTTCGAGTACTTCTCCGAGGACCCGCTGCTGGCCGGGCGGATGGCCGCCGGGTACGTGCGCGGCATCCAGGCCGCCGGCGTGGCGGCCTGCCCCAAGCACTACGCCGCGAACTCCCAGGAGCTGCGCCGGATGGCGTCGGACTCCGTGGTCGACGAGCGGACGCTGCGGGAGATCTACCTGACCGCGTTCGGCATCGTCGTCGAGACCGCGCGGCCGCGGACGATCATGTCGTCCTACAACCTGGTGAACGGCACCTACGCCCACGAGGACCCGTTCCTGCTCGGCACCGTGCTCCGGGACGAGTGGGGCTTCGACGGCGCGGTCGTCTCCGACTGGGGCGGCTCGAACGACATCGTGGCGGCGGCCGCCGCGGGCGGGACGCTGGAGATGCCGGCGGCCGGGCTGGACTCGGCGCGGCAGCTGGTCGCCGCGGTGCGGGACGGCCGGCTGGCCGAGGCCGACCTGGACGCCCGGGCCGCCGAGGTGCTGCGCCTCGTGGCCGAGGCCCGGGAGCCGGGGACGGCCCCGGCCGTCGACGACGCCGCGCACCACGCGCTGGCCCGCCGGGTCGCCGCGCGCTCCGCCGTGCTGCTGAAGAACGAGGACGCGATCCTGCCGCTGGCCGCCGGGACCCGGGTCGCGGTGATCGGCGACTTCGCCCGCACCCCGCGCTACCAGGGCGCCGGCTCCTCGGCCGTGAACCCGACCCGCCTGGACTCGGTGCTGGACGTGATCGGCGACTCCGGGCTGGAGATGACGTCGTTCGCCGCCGGGTTCCGGCGCAACGGCGCCCCCGACGCCGCGCTGCGCGCCGAGGCCGTCGAGGCGGCCCGCGGCGCCGACGTCGCCCTGCTGTTCCTCGGCCTGGACGAGATCGCCGAGTCCGAGGGGCTGGACCGGTCCACCCTCGCGCTGCACGCCGCGCAGACCGAGCTGCTCGAGGCCGTCGCCGCCGCGAACCCGCGCACCGTCGTGGTGCTCTCGGCCGGCGGCGTCGTCGAGATGCCGTGGCTGGGCTCCGCGCAGGCGCTGGTGCACGGCTACCTGTCCGGCCAGGCGGGCGCGGGCGCGCTGCTCGACGTGCTGACCGGAGCCGCGAACCCCGCCGGGCGGCTCGCCGAGACCGTGCCGGTGCGGCTGTCCGACACCCCGACCGCGGACACGTTCCCGGGGCAGCAGCGCACCGCCGAGTACCGCGAGGGCCTGTTCGTCGGCTACCGGTACTACACGACCGCGGGCGTGCCGGTGACGTTCCCGTTCGGCTTCGGGCTGTCGTACACGACCTTCGCCTACTCGGGCCTGACCGCGACGGCCGACGCCGCCACGGTGACGGTGACCAACACGGGCGCCGTCGCCGGCGCCGACGTCGTGCAGGTCTACGTCCGGCGCGAGACACCGGGCGTCCACCGCCCGGACCGCACGCTCGCCGGGTTCGCCCGGGTCGAGCTCGCGCCGGGGGAGTCCGCCACCGTGACGGTCCCGCTGGGCGACGCCGCGTTCCGGCACTTCGACGTCGGGACCGGGTCCTGGCAGGTCGAGCGCGGCACCTGGACCGTGCTCGCCGGCGCGAACGTCGCCGACCTGACCGAGAAGGCCACCGTCGAGGTCGCCGGGACGGTGCCGCCCGTGGCGGAGGACCCCGCCCCCGAGCGGTACCGCACGGGCGACGTCCGGCACGTGCCCGACGCCGACTTCGCCGCCCTGCTCGGCCGGCCGGTCCCGCCGGCGTCCTGGTCCGGGCCGCTCGGCGTCAACGACGCGCTCGGCCGGATGCAGACCGCGCGCAGCCCGCTGGCCCGGCTCGCGTACCGGGTGCTCGCGCTCCTGCGCGACCGCGCGGACCGGAAGGGCAAGCCCGACCTCAACATCCTGTTCCTGCTCAACATGCCGTTCCGGGCCATCGGGAAGATGACAGGCGGCATGGTCAGCGCCGAGATGGTCGACGGCATCGTCCGCATCGTCAACGGCCACTTCTTCGCCGGCGCCGGCGCCACGATCCGCGGGTTCGTCCGCAACCGCCGCGCCAACCGCACCACCGCGCGCCAGCTGCGCGGCGACGCCTGACCTCGGAAGAGAGACCCGCTCGCATGTTCACCCGCATCAAGGACGCCTGGGGCCGGTTCGCGACCAAGCGCCCCGGCGTCGCCCAGTTCGTCGTGTTCCTCGTGCTGAGCAACGGCATCACCGTGCTGCAGCTCGCGCTCATGCCGCTCATCAAGTGGCTGTTCGGCATGACGTCGCTGGTCGACACCTCGTTCCAGGTCTGGCCGGTCGGCTCCAACCCGGACGGCTCCCAGTACTTCGTGTTCGACTACGCGGCCGGCGCCCTGCCGGCCGGCGGCGGCGGGCTGGCATACTTCCTGGCCGTGCAGATCACCCTGCTGATCGCGCAGGTCATCAACTTCTTCGCCCAGCGCAGCATCACGTTCAAGTCGAACTCGTCGGTCGTCAAGGCCGCGACCTGGTACGCCATCGCGTACGTCATCATCACGATCGCCGCGGCCGCCCTCCAGGGCCTGTACAAGGCGCCGATCTACGACCTGTTCATCGACACCTGGGGCCTGGGCGGCACCGGCGAGACCCTGGCCGACTTCGTCACGATGATCATCAACGCCGCGATCTCGTTCTGGGTGTTCTTCCCGATCTTCAAGGTCATCTTCAAGCAGGTCCCGGAGGACGCGGCCCCGGCCGCCGCCGCCGCGGACGCCACGGAGGTGCGCTCGGCGTGAGCACCCCGGTCCTGACCGTCGTCGTCCCCGCGTACAACGCGGAGCCGTACCTCGCACGCGCCCTCGACTCCCTCGTGGGGTCCGACGGCGTGGAGGTGCTGGTCGTGGACGACGGCTCGACGGACGGGACCGCGGCGCTCGCCCGCACCTACGAGGCGGCGCACCCCGGCGTCGTCCGGCTGATCTCGAAGCCGAACGGCGGCCACGGGTCGGCGATCAACGCCGGGCTGGCCGAGGCGCGCGGCGCCTACCTCAAGGTCGTGGACGCGGACGACTGGGTGGACGGCCCGGCGCTCGGGGCGGTGCTGGACACCCTGCGCGGGTTCCTCGACGCCGGCCGGCCCGTCGACCTGCTGGTGTCGAACTTCGTGTACGAGAAGGTCGGCAAGCGCACCAAGACCGTCGTGCGCTACCAGGGCGCGCTGCCCGCCGGCCGGGTGCTGCACTGGGGCCAGACCCGGCGGTTCGCCAAGCGGCAGTACCTGATGATGCACGCGCTGACCTACCGCACGGCCGTGCTGCGCGAGGCGGGCCTGGTGCTGCCGGAGCACACGTTCTACGTCGACAACCTGTACGCGCTGGTGCCGCTGGCGCACGTCTCGACGCTGTACTACCTGGACGTCGACCTGTACCGGTACTTCATCGGGCGGTCGGACCAGTCGGTGCAGGAGGCCGTGATGATCCGGCGAATCGACCAGCAGCTGCGGGTCAACCGGCTCATGCTCGAGCACCTGTCCCGGGTGCGGGTCGCCGACCGGCGGCTGCGGGCCTACCGGCTGCACTACGTCGAGATCATCTGCGCCGTGTCGTCGATCCTGCTCATCCGCGCGGGCACGCGCGGGCACCTGGCGGAGAAGGACCGGCTGTGGTCCGAGCTGCGGGCGCAGGACCCGTGGCTGTACCGCAAGGTGCGCTGGTCGGTGCTGGGGCAGATCTCGAACCTGCCCGGGCCCGCGGGGCGCCGGGTGTCGGTGCTGGCGTACCGGGTCGCGCAGCGGGCGATCGGGTTCAGCTGACGCGGGTCTAGACCGGCCGGGCCGCGCGGGCCGACCGCAGCAGGCCCGCCACCTCCTCGTCGTGCGGCGGGGAGAAGTCCGCGTACTCCAGCCCCACCGCCTGGAACCGCGCCGGCGACCGGAGGCACACCAGCTCGTCGGCCTCCGCGGCCAGCACGGCGGCCGTGTCGGGCGGGCACACCGGCAGCGCCACGACCACCCGCCGCGCACCGCCGCGGCGCAGGGCGGCCACGGCCGCGCGGACGGTCGACCCGGTGGCCGCGCCGTCGTCCACCACGACCACCACTCTCCCCGCCACCGGCAGCGCGGGCAGGTCGCGCCGGAAGGCGGCCTCGCGCCGGCGCAGCTCCGCGAGCTCCGCCGCGCGCACCGCGTCGAGGACCGCCGACGGCACCCGAGCGGCCCGCAGCACCGGCGCGTGCCGCACCTCCACCACCTCGCCGCCCAGCCCGGCGAGCGCGCCCATCGCGAGCTCCGGCTGCTGCGGCAGGCCGAGCTTGCGGACCACCAGCACGTCGAGCGGCGCGCCGAGCGCCTCGGCGACGGGGACAGCCACCGGCACGCCGCCGCGGGGGAGCGCGAGGACGACGACGCCGGGCCGGGCGGACGGCGACGCGGGCGGAGCGACGGCGGACGCGGGGGGACCGGGGGCGGGCATGAGCCCGGCGGAGGCCGCGAGCCCGGCGGTGGCCGCGAGCCGCCCCGCGAGCGCGGCGCCCGCCTGCGCCCGGTCCGCGAACGGCTCCCGACCCATGGTCCCTCCGACGCTACGCGCCCCGCGGGCCTCCGCCCACGTGGCCCGGCGCGGAGGCACCCCGGCCGGTGAGGTCGTCACATCGCGGTGAGGTCGTCACCCAGGAGTGACGACCTCACCCGCGTGTGACGACCTCACCGGGGCCGGACCGCCGCACCGCCCGCGGTCCGGCCGCCGCGCTCAGCGCTGCATGACCGAGCCGCACGTCAGGTCCAGGATCGCGCCGGTGACCGCGCCCGCGCGGTCCGACGCCGCGAACGCCGCCGCGTCCGCGACCTGCTGGAGCGTCGGCATCCGGTCGAGCGCGGTGCCCTCGGTCATGAACCGCTCGGCCTCGCGGACCGCCGGGGTCCGCTCGCCCCACGTCTCCGGCAGCGCGTCGGGCCGCAGGCACACCACCCGCACGCCGTGCCGGCCGACCTCGCCCGCGAGCGACCGGGTCAGCTCCTCGACGGCCGCGCACGCCACCCCGAACCCGCCGGTCGCGTGGAACCGGCGGTCCCGGCCGGCGAGCGCCGCCGCCGAGGTGGACAGCATGAGGATCGCGCCCGAGCCCGCCTCCGTCATCCGCCGGGCCGCGGCGGTCGCCGTGCAGAACTGCGAGCGCAGCCCGGTCAGCGCGGGCAGCAGGAAGTCGTCGACCGGCATCTCGCGCAGCGGAGTGCCCTGCAGGTCGCCGCGCAGGCTGGTCGCGTTGAGGCTGACGTCCAGCCGGCCGTGCTCGGCGACCACGGCGCAGACGTGCGCGTCGACGGCCTCGGGGTCCGCCGCGTCCACGACCGCGACCTCCGCGCGCCCGTCGGCGCGCTGGATCCCGGTGGCGACCGCGTCCAGCGGGTCGCGCCGGCGGCCGACCAGCACGACGTGCGCGCCCTCCCGCGCGAACGTCCGGGCGGTCGCGCCGCCGACCGCGCCGGCCGCCCCGTAGACGACCGCGATCCTGTTCTCGAGCAGCATGCCGACCCCCGACGCCCCGGGCGGGGCCGCTCCGCTGCGCCCCCGCTGCGCGCCAGTCTGCCGCGCCACGCCCGGGCCGCGCCGAGGTTGCAGAAGATGCGGGGTTCCGGTGCGGTGAACCCCGCGTCTGCTGCAATCTCGGCGGCGTCGGCGGCGGCGGCGGCGGCGACGCGCGCACGACCGCGGAGGATCAGGGCAGCGGGGTCGGCTCGTCCAGCGTGGCGGTCGGGGCGTCCGTCGGGGCCGGCGCGGCGCCGTCCGTCGGGGTGATGGTGATGGTGATCGTCACCGTGGCGGTCGAGCCGAACTGCGCCGACGCGAACCCCGCCGCCGGGCCGAGGAGCGCGGCTCCGACCAGGAGCGTCGCCAGGACCAGCCGGCCCCAGCGCCCGAGCAGCGGCGCCTCGCCCGCGTCCCGCGCCGCCGCGCCGGGCGCCGCGCCCGCCGCGCCGCCGGTCGCCTCCTGCGCCCCCGCCGCGGGGCGCGGGTCAGCCGAGGAGGAGCGCATCGTCGTGCCGCTCGCGCGCGGACGGCCGGCGCTCGCCGGCGGCGCGCCGCGCGCGCCGGTCGTCGAGCAGGGACAGCACCTCGAGCGTCGCCAGCGCCGCGAGCGGCGGCACCAGCATGACGGCGCGCCCCCGCGCCGAGCCCGCCCAGTCGAGCACCCAGCCCCAGCGCGGGTAGACGTCGAGGATGATGCCGCGGACCTGGCTGAGCGGGGTGGCGTTCGGGTCGGGCTCGGTGTTGGCGTCGCCCTTGGTGTAGATGTACGGCCGGGTCAGGGCGTCGCCGGTCTCGGGGTCGTAGGCCTGGACCATGCGGCCGCTGGCGGCGTCCTGCTGGAGGACGGGCAGGTTGCGCAGGGCGATGATCCGGTGCGTCACGAGCTGGTCGCCGCCGGCGGGCCAGAACGTCGCGACCTGGCCGACGCGCAGCTGCGACGGGTCGTCGATCCGGCGCATGACCACGGCGTCGCCGGCGTCGAACGACCCCTGCTCGGGGCCGGACATCGAGCCGGACGTGACGATGAGCAGGCGCTGGCCGTTGGCCTGGAACCACAGGGGCACCGCGAGCGAGGTCGCGTACGCGAGGCCGCAGACGACGATGACGGTCCACAGGGCCGTGCGCAGCGCGCGGCGGCCCTTCGACTGGGGGGTGGCGTGCCGCGGTCGCTCCGGGTGGGGTGCCCGGCGCTCGACCGCGGGGGCCGGCCTCCTGCTCATCTGCGTCTCAGCGCCTCCGGCGGGATCAGCGGTGCGGGTCGGTGGGGTCCTGCTCGGCGACGAACGTCAGCTGCAGGTCCGCGGACGCCTCCTGGTACTCGTTGCCGATCTCCTGCGGGACCGACACGCGGACGCACAGGTCCTCGGCCGCCGAGGAGTACAGCGACCGGTCGACCGGGACGATCTCGGTGGGGGTCGTCGCGAGCCCCGCGCCGGAGGAGCCGATCGGCGCGGCGCCGGCGAGCCCGGCCTCGGTGCACTGCGCGGCGGGCACGGCGAAGACGTCCAGCGACAGCGTCGCCGCGAGGTTCTTGGCGTCGCTCGTGGCGGCGTACTGCACGCCGTAGACCAGGGCGAGCGAGCCGGCGTTGGTGACGGTGACGGGGCTGTAGACCTCGTCGCCGGGGGCGAGGTTGCCGGGCGGCAGCGCGAACGCGGCGTCCTCGCCGGCCTCGATGTCGACGGAGCCGGTGATGATGCCGGAGCGCCCGGCGTCGTCGTTGTCCGTGAAGATCGCGGAGGTCACCAGGGAGGTCATGCCGAGCGCGGCCATGCCGAGGATCCCGACGGTCGCGACCAGGCGGCGTCGCCGCGCCGGGTCCCGCCGCGGGGGCGGGGGCGTGATCATCTCGCGGAGCAGCTCGTCCATCCGGGTGGTCATCCTCACGGGTGATCGGAACGGGTGTTACCAGGGCCTATCGGACGAATGGTGGCGCACCTTGAGGCGATCTGCCCGTTTCTGGAGTGAAGTCACGTGACGGCGTGTCGCGAGGCGGGGTCACGCGGCAGGTCCTCGGGTCGCAGCCGGTCCGGCGCGACGGCGGGGGAGTAGAGGTAGCCCTGCGCCTGGTCGACGGTGAGCCGGCGCAGCAGCTCGGCGGTCGTGGTGTCCTCGACGCCCTCCGCGACCACCTGCAGGCCGAACGAGTGGGCCAGGTCGACCATCGCCTTGACGATGACCTCCGACCCCTCGCCGCCGCGGGTCGTGAGGTCGGCGACGAACAGCCGGTCGATCTTGAGGCCGTGCACGGGCAGGTCGCGCAGCTGGGAGATCGAGGTGTTGCCGATGCCGAAGTCGTCGATCGACACCCGGACGCCGGCGTCGCCGAGCCGCTGCAGGACCGGGACGACGCGCGACGGGTCGCTGACCAGGGCGGTCTCGGTGATCTCGGCCTCCAGCAGCTCGGCGGGGACGTCGTGCCGGGCCAGCAGGTCCTCGATCACCTCGACGACCGCGTGCGACGTGACGTCGTGCGCGGAGAGGTTCACGGCGACGGGGACGGGCTCGCCGTGCGTGCGCCACGCGGCGAGCTGCGCGACCGCGACCCGCAGGGCGTACCGGGTGAGGTCGTGGATGAGGCCGGACTGCTCGGCGAGCGGCACGAACAGGTCGGGCGGCAGCATCCCGCGGGTGGGGTGCCGCCAGCGCATGAGCGCCTCGAGGCCGACGGTGCGGCCGGTGCGCAGGTCGATCTTCGGCTGGTAGTGCAGCTCCAGCTCGTCGTCGACGCCGAGCGCGCGGTGCAGGTCGCCGAGCAGGACGAGCCGGGCGGGGGAGGAGTCGTCCTCCTCCGGCGAGTACACCGAGACGCCGAGCCGGTGCGTCTTGGCGGTGTACATCGCGACGTCCGCCATCCGCATCAGCGACGACGCGTCGTCGGCGTGGTCGGGCAGGCAGGCGACGCCGATCGAGGTGTCCACGTGCAGCGCGAGGTCGCCCAGCATGAACGGCGGCACGAACAGCTGGCGCACCCGGCGGGCGGCGGCGTCCGCGTCGGCGACCGACCGCACGTCGGTGAGCACGATGGCGAACTCGTCGCCCCCGAGCCGCGCCACCATGTCCTGCTCGCGGAGCGCGCCGCGCAGCCGCTGGGCGACCTGCTCCAGCAGCTCGTCCCCGCGGTCGTGGCCGAGAGAGTCGTTGATGTCCTTGAACCGGTCGACGTCGAGCAGCGCGAGGCCGACGATCGTGCCGGCCGCCTCCGCGTCGGCGATGGACCGCTCGAGCTTGTCGCCCAGCATGCGGCGGTTCGGCAGGCCGGTCAGGGAGTCGAGCAGCGCCAGCCGGGCGTTCTCCAGCGCCGAGGACTGCAGCCGGCGCGAGGCGTTCCAGACGGTGCGGAACAGCAGCACCCAGAGCAGGGCCAGGCCGCCGGCGACCACCAGCGTCACCGTCCGGGTCGCGCTGGCGACGGCGTCGGTCGTGCCCTGGTAGTCCAGCATCACCTCGGCCGCGCCGACCACCACCCCCTCGTGCCGCACCGGGACGTACACGTCGAGCAGCGTCGACTCCGAGCCGCCGAACTCCTCGCCGCGCACCTCGGTGACGACCTGGGCGTCGGGCTCGCCCTGCCGCACCGCGGCGTCCAGGCGGTCGCCGTCGGGGAAGCCCGTGGCGTCGGCCTGCGAGTCGTAGAGCAGCGTCGAGTCGACGGTCCACAGCCGCAGCCGGCGCAGCTCGCGGAACCCGGCGACCTGCTCGGAGACGGCCGCGGACTGCTCGGGCGCGAGCACGCCGATCGTGAACGCCTCCTCGGGCACGGAGGCCGAGGCGTAGGACTCGATGCTGCGGGCGAGCGCGATGCCGTCGCGCTGGGCCTGGTCCCGCATCACGTTGCCGGTGACCCACACGAGCGCGACGCCGAGCGCGAGCATGGCGAGGACGCTGACGACGGCGAAGTACCGGGTCAGGGGCCAGCGCCGGGTCGGGGTAGCCAGCTCAGCCTCGTCTGCTCGGAGGGGCGCGGCCGGCGCGGGTCCGCACCGGTCTGGGGCCGAGGGTAGGTGCCGCTGCCGGAAATGGCGAGAAGATCCGCGTTGTGGCGTTTCGCCGGTTTTGCCCGCGGGCGGCGGGCGGGTGCGGGGACGGCGGGTGAGAAGCTGTCGCGACACGGATCCCCACCCGTTCGGAGCACGTGCGCGCGCCCGGCTCGGGGTAACGTCGCCCCGCCCACGCCCTGTTCACGCCCCCCTGGACGGACCTGCCTGCATGCACGAGCTCGCGCTCTGCTCGGTCGAGCACGACGGCCACGCCGTCCTCAGCGGCTACGTCCGCACCTTCGAGGACGGCGTGCTCTGGGCGGGCTTCGAGGGGATCGTGCGCGGGGTCGCCGAGGGCGACGTCTACCTGCTCCGGGTGCTCGACGACGCGCGCGGCGAGTGCGTGTACCAGGGCGAGGTCGCCCGGATCACCGCGGACACGGTCGCGTTCGTCGGGGTCGAGCTGCTCTCGACGCTGCAGAAGCGCGCGGTCGCGCGGGTGGCGGTGCACGTCGAGGTGCAGGGGTTCGCGCGGCTCGCGGCGGTGCCGGACGAGCACGAGCACGAGCACGAGCAGGGCCACGAGCACGACGCGGGCCCCGCGCCGGAGGCGGCGGCGGTCGACGGCGGGGCCGACGAGGTCCCGTTCGTGTTCACCGTCCTCGACGTCTCCGCGCACGGGATGCGTATGATGAGTCAGACCGAGCTGCCCGTGGGCAGCGAGGTGAGGTTCGTCTTCCCCGAGCTGTCCGCCGCGTTCTGGCTGCAGGCGGTCGTCGTCCGTGCCCAGCCCTCGCGCTCCGGGACGCACTACGGCTGCCGGTTCGTGGAGACCTCCGACCGGGAGACGGACGAGCTGTTCTCCTACGTCCTGCGCACGCAGGGCGCCCTGCGCCGCCAGCAGAAGCTCGCCTGACCGAGCCGCCGGCGCCGGTCGCCGCCCCGCGCGCAGCGGCCGCGGACCCCCGACCACCGCCGGAAAGGCGCCCCTTCATGCCTCGCTTCACCGACCTCGGTGTGCCCGCCGCCCTCGCGCAGTCCCTCGCGCAGCGCGGCATCACCGAGCCGTTCCCCATCCAGACCGCCACGCTGCCCGACACGCTCGCCGGGCGCGACGTGCTCGGCCGCGGCCGCACCGGCTCCGGCAAGACCATCGCGTTCTCGCTGCCGGTCGTCACCCGCCTCGCGGACTCGAAGTCCCAGCGCGCGAAGGCCCGCCCGCGCGCGCTGATCCTCGCGCCGACCCGCGAGCTCGCCACCCAGATCCACGCCACGATCGAGCCGCTCGCGGCCACGGCCCGCCTGTCGTCGACCACCGTGTTCGGCGGCGTCGCGCAGAGCCGCCAGGTCAGCGCGCTGAACGGCGGCATCGACATCCTCGTCGCCTGCCCCGGCCGGCTCGAGGACCTCATCAAGCAGGGCCTGTGCTCGCTCGACGCGGTGGAGATCACCGTGCTCGACGAGGCGGACCACATGGCCGACCTCGGCTTCCTGCCGGTCGTGAAGCGGCTGCTCGACAAGACCCCGCGCGGCGGCCAGCGGCTGCTGTTCTCGGCGACGCTCGACAACGGGGTCGACACCCTGGTCAAGCGGTACCTCGACAAGCCGACGACGCACTCGGTCGACCCCGAGGTCGCGCCGGTGTCGACCATGACGCACCACGTGCTCGCGGTCGCGGACGCCGACGCCAAGAAGGAGGTCGTCCGGGAGCTCGCCTCCGGGACCGGCCGCCGCGTCCTGTTCACGCGCACCAAGCACCAGGCCAAGAAGCTCGCCAAGCAGCTCACCCAGGACGGCATCCCCGCCGTGGACCTGCAGGGCAACCTCGGCCAGGGCGCGCGCGAGCGCAACCTCGCGGCGTTCACGTCCGGCGAGGTCAAGGTCCTGGTCGCGACCGACATCGCGGCGCGCGGCATCCACGTCGACGACGTCGAGCTCGTCGTGCACGTCGACCCGCCGGCCGAGCACAAGGCGTACCTGCACCGCTCCGGCCGCACCGCCCGCGCCGGCTCCGGCGGCGACGTCGTCACCGTGATGCTCCCCGAGCAGGCCGGCGACGTCCGCGACCTCACCCGCAAGGCGAAGATCACCGCGACCCCGCAGCGCGTCGCGCCGGGCTCGCCGGTGGTCGCGGCGCTGGTCGGCGAGGTGGCGGCGCACGTGACGCCGGCGCCCGCCGCGGCGCCCGCGCAGCCGTCCCGGGCGCGGGGCGCGGGGTCCGGCGG